>JANTGA010000005.1 GCA_024763175.1 Sulfurovum sp. | reverse complement strand
TCAGCCACCATCGTATAGAGCCTGTCACCCCGTTCAAATTTTTTCATCGATCGATAGGCGATCTCTTTGCAGGTCAGATCCTCTCTGTAGCCTTCATAAAGCAGCAAGTCCCTGTATTGTTGTTTTTTCAGGGGCGGCAATGCATAGGGGGGAGAGACCTGCCTCGTCTCTTTTGTGTAGATGAAATAAGAAGGAAGACCTTTTGTATGCTCAGAGACTTTTCTTCTCAACAGTTTAAAAAGATTCTTTTTAACCCTGTTTTTGATTGTTGCGATATCCTTGGCAGTCAAATATTGTTTCAAAAATCTTCGTACTCTGCTGGCAAGATAACTCTTCATCCATTGATATCGGTTGAAGCTGAAGCTTGGCTTAAGCAGGGCGACATGTTCGTTGGCATAGCGCTCCTTGTAGCTGTCGCCGCCCGGTGTCAAATCCAGATAGCCGAAGCCTTCCTCTTTGATGAACTCCATCAGCTTGATCAGGAAGACAACACCCGGAGAGTAGGCGCCCTTGACCGGATCATAGCTGACGAGCCCCAAAAGCACCTTTTCATCTGTGCAGTAGCCAAAATTGCTGGCGAGGAGTTCATCATTGTGCCACAAGACCGTGAAATGTGTATATTCAGGCATCAGCTCAATCTGTTTGAGGTGCCACTCTTTTTTGTGCGTGTCTGATTTGAAGGGGATATTGTCGTAGAGAGAGAGGTGCCTGAAGTTGTACTGATCGATGATTGTCTCGATGAGCTCTTCGGCACGGTTTCGGTCCCTGATCCGTTCTATTCTTAACTCGCCTGTTCTTTTGAGTCGGTTGATCTTGATCTTGTTTGACTTGTGTTTGATGATCTTTTCGAGTTTTTCGGGATGCTGTAGATTGTGCAGGG
Organism: Sulfurovum sp.; assembly: GCA_024763175.1. Classification (GTDB taxonomy): domain Bacteria; phylum Campylobacterota; class Campylobacteria; order Campylobacterales; family Sulfurovaceae; genus SZUA-451. Next base: position 42,551 of record JANTGA010000005.1, on the reverse strand, counting down.
GCGAATCCAGGGCGATCGTGTTGATATAGATCCCATTTTTGTGCAGGAGCTTGGCGTGCAGCCAGTCAGTGTCGACACCCGGAGGGAGCCAGCCCCATTGCCACATCCCGGGATGCAACTCTTTTTTGATCGTAATGAGTGCCTGAATAAGGAAATGCTCCTCATGCGCTTTGGGGCATACCCAGCCATGGTATTCGGCCTGGTTTTCGCCTGCAAGGGAGAGTGTACCGCTGTCATGTGCCACTGCCAGAGGAAGCACTCCGATGATTGTACCCGATGTGTCATACCCCAGCACCATCATCGGGTCAAAGAGCTCAAGATAGGAGAGATACCAGGAGGCGACAAAGCCATACTCCTGAATCACGGTGCAGTGGGATGTCTGCCGGGCGAGCTGATCCCAGGTCGTCCTGAATGAGGGGTCGGAAATGATGTTGAGGCTTTCATCTCTGGATAGTATATCTATTTTCATTTTTTACTCTGTTTTTGGATTTGGATGAGGTGCAAAGAGCAGCTTTGGACTTATGCCCTCTGCTCTACTTTTTGAGTCTGGCAAGATATTTTTTGAGGTTTTTGATATGTGCCGCGATGATCTCTTTGTCTCTGCCTGTTTTCATATAGGTATAAAAGTCATTCGATACAGCCGATACACCATCTTTGCCCAGGATCATACTGGACTCTTTGATGGAGCGGATCAGCTGCTCTATCGTCTCATACTCTTCATTTTTGAGTGCAGTCTCGATCTTCGGGGTCAAGTGGTTGATATGTCCGATAAGCTCAAGCGTAAAGATGTCAACATCTTTCTGTGATAGCCCCATGTCCAGAAGATGACTGGTGTCAAAATCGTGATATTTTACGGGAGGGAACTTCTTGACCTCACTCTTTTTCTCTTTGGGTTTGGCTGGGATCTGCACTTTGGGTTCGGGTTTTTCGATGAGGTGTGACATCTCTTTTTTAATCTTCTCTTTGCCGCGTCTTCTTGAAATTTTTGGTATCTTTTTTTTGCCGCTTGGTTTTGTCGGTTTTGTCGGTTTTTCGGCTGTCTTGGTTTTGCCGGAGCTCTCCTCTGCTACAGGTTCATTTGAGGAAGATGCTTCGATCTCTTTTGTACTCTTCCTCTTGCTGCTTTCCAGTTTTTTCTTTGAGATCATTGCTTCGATTTTCTCCGGTAAGGCAGAGAGCGTGGCGAGGGCGGAGAGGGTAGGAGGGGTATAGTCATAATAGTCAGAAGAGTAGGGGGAGACATGGCCATAGCCATGACTGTCATTCGTACTGAAGTCGATACCGTTCAAAATGATACCGAGGTTCACATCCGGATCATCGTTCATGCGGTTGATATTTTCAATAAACTCTTTTTTGGAATAGTCAGCTTTCAATACAACGAAAGTAATATCCGAAATATAGAGGAGTATCTTTGCGTCAGCGACCAGTCCGATAGCCGGTGAGTCCAGCAGGACATAGTCATACATCTCCAGCAGTGTAGCGATGAGCGGTTCGAGCGTGCCGGACATGATCAGCCCGGTAGGGTTGGTGGGTATGGGTCCGCTGGTAATGACATCAAGGTTGGCATGTTTCGTATGCTTGATCGCTTTGTCAAGCGACGTGTGTCCCGCGAGCAGATTGCTGATGCCCGTAGTGTTAGAGAGCTTGTATCTCTCATGGAGGGATGATTTCCTCATGTCCAGATCGACAAGAATGACTTTTTTGTTGCCTTCAGCAATGTTTTCTCCCAATTCGCAGACGGTTGTTGTCTTGCCTTCTCCCGAGATGGTAGAGGTGAAGGTGATCAGCTTGGATTTGTCTCTGCCTCCCAGGAATGCGATATTGGTCCAGAGAGCACTAAGGAAAGCATCATAGAACGGCCTGCTGTTTTTATCCAAAATAGGCAGGGTACCATAGACTGGAATAGAAGTCAGTGCTTCGATATTCTCCGTCGTTCTGATCGTGGTATGCAGATATTTTCTGGCAGCAGCAACCGTCATACCGACGACTGTACCCAGGATAAGTCCGGCAACGATCAGCAGTAGACGTTTTGGCTTGATCGGCTTCGTGGGCAGGATCGGAGGATTGAGGACGCTGACCTGGGAGACGGTAGAGGACTCTATGATCGTGGTTTCCGCTCTCTTCTCCAGGAGATAGTCATAAATCTTCTCATTGACCATATAGTCGCGCGTGAGTGTGGCGAGTCGTTTTTCTTGTATTGGAAGCTTCTGCAGCTCTTTTTTGCGTTTCTTGATCGTCTCTTTGAGGGTACTGATCCGCATCGTGAGATTGCGAAGACTGCTTCTGATTGATGCTTCGAGAGATTTTTTCAGTGAAGCAAGCTGCTTGTTCAGATTGTTCACTTCCGGATGTGATTGGGTGCGGTTGAGCAGGAGTGTCGTTTTTTGCGTATGGACTTTTTGAATCTCTGCAATGATAGACTTGACTGCAGAGTCGGCATAGTTTTGCTGCTTGAAGTTGACATCGATACCGCCGATATCATTGTGTGTCTGAATGTAGCTAAGGATATTTTCCAGGATACTTTTGCTGGTTTCCTGCTCATAGAGGCTGCTCTCCAGTTCACTGAGTTTTTGCGATGTAAGTGCTGCCTGGCTGCCCATATTGACGATCACATGATTTGCTTTATACTCTTCGAGTCTGCTCGCTGCTTTTTCCAGTGCCAGATTGATAGTTTCGAGTTGGGTGTCGATAAAATCCAGCTTGCCCTGGGCACTTTTGCTTTTGAGTTTGAGTTTTTCACTGAGGTATGTGTGCTCGATCGCTGCGAGTATCTCCTTGGCACGAAGCGGAATCGTATCATCATAGGTAAGCTCCAGAATTGTCCCTTTTTTTGACAGATAGGATGCATCCAGATTTTTCTGAATAAATTTGAGCATCTGTTCATCCGGACTGATCGTAAAGGCATAGCGCCTGGCAGTGAGCTGATAATTCTGCTTGACTGTCAGGATAAACCATGGGGTAGAGATTTGACTGTTGTAGCGATGGACTCGATCATAGTGGATCAGCTTTGTGTCATGAGAAGAGGAGGAGAAGAGGGAATGTGCCTTGGTGAGTATGCTCGTCATCAGACCGGGCTTGATGACGAGTCGAAACTCCTCTTTGGAAATGGGTGTCAACTCAAACATATAGTCCCGTATTTTTGGTGCGATAAATTCCGTCTGTACGGTGAAAGGGGAGTCTTTGTAAAACTCAGTGTTTCTGAGTCGTCCTTTGATAAAGTAGCGTGTGCCGATATCCAGGTTTTCCAGGGTTTTGAGTATATTGTGCCGGGACTTGATGATGATGATCTCATCGCTCAGGTTGCTCACTGTGCCGGAAGCCAGGTCCAGTATGTCTCTGGGGGCATCTCTTTGGGCAGGGGTGATATCGATCGAACTATTCGATTGGTAAATATTGGGCAATTTAAAATTGATCACCAAGGCGATGACGACACCAAGGATTGCAAAAAAGGCAATAATCCGCTTATTTCTGGTGATAAAATTACTGATATCGCTAAAACCTATCTCTCTCTTTTTGCGTTTCTGCATAGTGTATTGCCTTACGATTGGATATAGATATGAATTATTTTACAATCTTCTCGATTAAAGAGTCGACTATGAGAAATTTATATGCTATTGCACTTTGAACTATATAGTTAAGTACATTATGAAAGTTTAGTCATATTAACTAAAGAATTTTGCTTTTGTTAATCATTTATTAATCTATGTGATGTACTATAAGCAAAATTTAAAGATCCCAATGGTGGATCGTTAAGAAGGAGAAATAAGTGAGTCAAATCATCGAGGCGATCAAAAAAGAAGTGGGTAAAATCGTTGTCGGACAGGAGAAGATGGTCGAAGGATTGCTCGCAGGTCTTTTGTGTCGAGGACATATCCTGCTCGAAGGAGTGCCGGGTCTGGCGAAGACCACGACGGTCAATGCGCTGGCCAGGAGCCTGGGGCTGCAGTTCAAGAGAGTGCAGTTCACACCGGATCTACTCCCCTCTGATATCATCGGAACCGAGATCTATGATCCGACCAACAACACATTCAAGATCAAAAAAGGGCCGGTTTTTACCAATCTGCTGCTCGCTGATGAGATCAATCGTGCACCGGCCAAGGTGCAGTCGGCACTGCTGGAGGTGATGCAGGAGCGCCAGGTGACGATTGGGGATGAGAGTTTTCAGATCGATCTGCCCTTTTTGGTTATGGCGACGCAGAACCCTGTCGAGCAGGAGGGAGCATACGAGCTTCCTGAGGCACAGCTCGACCGATTTATGATGAAGGTTGTGGTAGGCTACAATACCAAGGAGGAGGAGCTGGAGATCGCCAGACGGGTTGCCAATGACACATTCGATACGATCAGCCAAGTTGCGACACTGGAGGATCTTGAGCAGATTCGTACAGAGGCGATGGCTGTTCACCTCGACAAAGAGATTGAAGCGTATATTGTCGAACTGGTTTTTGCGACCCGAGACCCCAAACTCTTCGGACTTGAAGAGCTGGAGAATTATATCGAGTATGGCGCATCACCGCGTGCGAGTATCGATATGTACAAAGCTTCCCGTGCGATCGCCTATCTCAAGGGGCAGGACTATGTTTCGCCGATCGAGATCGCCTACATCGCCAAGGAGATTTTGCGCCACAGGATTATCCTGAGCTACGAAGCAGAAGCGGAAGGGATCACGCAGGATTATATCATCGAGAAAGTGCTGGCAGCAGTTCCGATTCCATAGGATACGATAGTGAATACAGCAAGCAAAAAGATTATTCTCAAAAGCAGAAAACAGGTTTTCGGCGATATGTTGGGAAACAATGCTTCGATTTTCAATGGTCAGGGGTTCGAGTTTTCCGAACTTCGGGAGTATATTTATGGCGATGATGTGCGAAAGATCGACTGGAAGACGACAGCCAAGTTGAGCAAGCCTTTTGTCAAGATCTACAAAGAGGAGCGGGAGCTCAATGTCGTCGTAGCCAGTATGATGAATGGTTCAGTCTATTTTGGCACCGTCAGACAGAAGAGTGAAGTGATCGCGGAGATCGTCTCGATCCTGGGGTTTTCGGCTGTCAAAAATGCCGATCTCTTCTCTCATATGATCTATGCGGACCGACTCTACGAAAAGAGCAAGCCAACCAAGAAGATCTTCTCTGTCCATAAGGCTGTGGAGTCTTTGATGAACTTCAGCTCGATCGGAAAAGAGGGAGATTTCGAGGGCTTCGTCGATACGCTTTTCAACAGGGTCAAAAAGCGTTCGCTGGTTTTTATTGTTTCCGACTTTATCGGCGAGATCGATCTCAAACTTTTGAGTAAAAAACACGATGTGTTTGCTGTTGTTGTACGGGACCGATTCGAAGAAGATCCCGGAGAGCTGGGCTACCTGAGGCTGATCGATATGGAAAGCGCTAAGAGCTTCGAGGGCAATATTGACGGTGGCACAGTGAAGCGATACAGGCGGGCACTCTATGAGAATGATGACAAGCTCTATAAACAGTTCAGAAAAAACGGTATCCGTTTTGCCAAAATCTATACCGATGAAGATCCCTATCTGAAACTGTTCACGAGAATGAGATAAGAGATGAGAGGAAAAAACAATGCATAGTCAACAGACAGCAAGTGGCGTAGAGCAGTTGCGAGACATCAAGCCGCTGCTGGAGATACCCGACAGCAGTTTTTATCTGTTCTGGGGGTTGATCATTTTCGGAGTCGTGCTCTTGGCAGCGATCCTGTTTTTTGCAGTCAGAAAGTATCTGGAGCATCGCAAGGCCAATCTCGCCAAAAAGTACCTGGAGCAGCTGCACGCGATCAATTGGGTCGATCCCAAGGCCAGTGCCTATACAGCGACAAAATATGCCAGATTGCTGGCGACCGATGAGAGGAGAAGGGAGCTTTTCGAGCAGCTGGAGCCTCTCCTGGAAAAATACAAATATAAAAAAGAGGTGGCGCATGTCGATGAAGAAACGCTTAACCAATTCAATCTCTATGTGCAGGTAGCCGATGAGTCAGTTTAGTTTTGAATATCCGTATCTATTGGGGATCATTCTGCTTTTTCTGCTCTGTGCGAGATATTGCCGGGAGCGGAGCAGAGCGATCTATTTTCCCCATATCGAGAGACTGCTTCTCCAGGGCGGTGCAAAAAAGAGTTCCCTTCTGCTGTGGCTCAAGTGGATAGGCATCGTGGGCGCCGTGGTGGCATTGGCTTCTCCCGTCTTGACAAAAGAGTATCAAAACAGTCACAAAGAGGGGCGCGATATCGTCCTGGTGATTGATGCGAGTGATTCGATGCGGCAAAGAGGCTTTGACCCCAATGATATCAGAAAAAACAAATTTGATGTGGTCAAAGAGGTGGTCAATGACTTTATCGATAAGCGGTCAAATGACCGTATCGGTGTTGTGACCTTCGCGGATGTTGCTTTCATCGCGTCGCCTTTGACATTCGAGAAGAAGTTTCTCAAAGATATCGTAGCATATCAGCAGCTGGGTATCGCCGGGAAGCGCACCGCGATCAACGATGCCCTGGTACAGACCTACGGAATGCTGAGTAAAAGCAAGGCCAAATCCAAGATTGCTATCCTGCTGACGGATGGCCGGGACAATATGAGCAAAGTCGCTTTCGAAGATATCAAAAATATCGTCGCCAAAAGTGATGTCAAACTCTATACGATCGGAATAGGGAGTCCTCGCGACTACAATGGGCGCTATCTGCAGGCTTTGGCCGATGCAGGGAAAGGGAGAGCCTATGGTGCTCATAACAGTGAGATGCTCACTGAGATTTATCGGGAGATCGATAAGCTTGAGGCGAGTCAACTCAATGACAAGAAGGTTGTGCAGCACACCTATCTCTATATCTACCCACTGTTTCTGGCGATTTTGGCGCTGCTGTTCTTTGTCTACTTTAGAAATGCGAGAGGAGCTTGATGATGCATAGTATTCTTTTTGTGCATCCCTATCTTTTCTGGGGATTGGTGATTCCTTTTGTCATCTTCGCACTGCTTATCTCGACAAACAAAGACCGCATTTCGAGGCTCTTTGATGAGAAAGTACTGGAGAGACTCAGTGCAGGCAGCGATGCTGTTCCGATGGTTGTGCGTAACATCCTTATCTTTGCTGCTCTCTTTTTGATGATCGTCGCGATCGCCAGACCGGTGGTCGAGAAGGCTGATAAACTGGTAGAGGTGAAGGGGTTGAGTCTGTTGACGGCACTGGATATCTCCGGGTCGATGCGAAGCAAGGATGACTATCCCAGCAGGCTAGAGTTCGCCAAAAAGAAGATGACGACACTCTTTGATGAGATGCCCAGTGATGAGATCGCTGTAGTGGCATTCGCCCATGTCTCCTTCGTGCTGGCCCCCTTCAGCAGCGATAAGGAGACACTCAAGATGATCGTTGAACGTGTCAATGATCAATACATCAACATGGGATCGACGGACTTTTCGGCACTAGGGTCTCTGTCAGCAAAGATGCTTGAAGAGAAGAAGCCAAAAATGATGATCGTTTTCAGTGATGGCGGCGATAAGGAGGCACTTGCGGGCTTTGCCGAGGAGATGAAAGAGAGCGGTATCGAACTCTATGTTGTCCTCGTCGGCACAGAGAAGGGTGCTCCGGTCCTGGATGCCAACGGCAAACCCCTGGCAAAAAAAGATGGAACGATCGCGATCAGCCAGCGCAACGATGCATTGGGAAAAATCGCCCTGGAGACAGGCGGCGCGTATGTCGTCGCGAGTAATGGACGGGAGGATATCGATCAGCTGGTATCTACGATCCGATCCGGGCACAAGGCGACACAACAGGCCGCCGTCAAGATCAAAGACCGCGTCGAGCTCTTCTACTATCCGCTGGGCGGGGGGATCATACTGCTCTTGATAGCCTTTGCTTCGATGCCAAGAAGAGAGAAACAAGAGAAGCAAATCATTGCGGATGGAGGAGAAAAATGAAAGTTCGAAATTCAAAATCAAGAGTCCGAGGGAGGAGATCGGCATTTTTTTTCTTTTTGGAACGACATCTTTTGCTTACGCTGCTCACTGCTCACTGCTCACTGCTGACTCTTGCAGATGCTGGTCTGATGGACTTCAAAACGATCGATGAAGCCAACAAAGCGTATGAGGGAAAACAGTACCAAAAGAGTGCCGCCTTGCTGAAGAAGCTGAACAAAAAGTCTCCCGAAGTCGACTATGATCTGGGAAACAGTTACTATAAAGACAAAAAATACGATCAGGCGATCGAAGCCTACAAGAGAGCCAAAGGAATCGATGAGACGCAGCGGCTTCACAATGTAGGCAACAGCTATTTCCAGGAAAAAAAATACGATCAAGCGATCAAAGCGTATGAGGAGGCACTGAAACAAAGAGAAGACGAGGATACCCGTCACAACCTGGAGCTGGCCAAAAAGATGAAAAAGCAGCAAGAGCAAAAGAAACAGAATCAGAAAAAACAAGACCAAAAGAAAAAAGATCAGCAGAAAAACAAGGATCAAAACAAGGATCAAAAGAAAAAAGAGCAAAAAGATCAGAAAAAGCAACAAAAAAATCAAAAGAAAAAAGATCAAAATCAAAAAGATCAGCAAAAGAAGCCCAATCAACAGAAAAAAAGTGAAAAAGATCAGCAGAAGCAGAAGCCCAATCAAAAGAAAAACGAGCAGCAAAAGCAACAGCAGAAAAATCAAAAAGGCCAAAAAGATCAGCAGCAGTCTCAGAGAGAGAAAAAAGATCAGCAAAAAGAGAAGGGAAGCAGTGCCGGTTCAGAGCAGAAAAAGCAAAAGATGAGCAAAGAGCAGCAAATGACCCAGAAAGAGCTCAACAGACTGCTCAAAAAGCTCAATCAAAAAAAGCTTCCCTCGATGATGTATCAGGCGGGAGAAGCTAAAAAACCCAAACGGGATAATGAGGTCAACCCATGGTAAGAAGAGAGATAAAGCCAATGAAGCATTGGAAAGATAGAGAGACAAAGGATAAAAAGTGAAACGATTATGGCAAACAATACTCTTGTGGCAAGTTGCAGTTGTGCTGCTCTTTGCCGGAAGCGTCAAAGCGACAGTTGATGACACTGATGTCGTTGAAGGCAACAGTGTCAGGGTGACCCTGGAAGCATCAGGGTCAAATGTACAGTTTCCTGTGATCGACAGAGTCGGAAGCTATCCTGTCGAGGGTGTCTCCAACATGTCACAATCCTCCATGAAGATGATCAACGGCAAAATGACACAGGAGCATGTCAAAAAACAGATCGTGACCTTTACGCCGAATAAGGCGATGACTATTCCTGCCTTTTCGATTCAGGTAGACGGTGAGACACTCAAGACAGATCCCATCGAGATCAAGGTAGTCAAGGCAGCAGCTCCTACGCCCGGTACATCCCGGAAGTTCAGTCTCGATATGGTAACGAACAAGAAGTCAGTCTATGTCGGTGAGCCGCTCCTGCTTTCAGTCTATTTCAACGAATCCAGGCAATCAGACTTGATGAAAGTTGCCTACCAGAAGCCGGAGGTGAAAGATTTTTTTGTCAAGGAGGTCGGAGAGGAGAAAACTTACCACAAGGGGGGTTATCTGGTTCATGAGCTGCGCTATCTTTTGACGCCCAAGTACGAAGGCAACTTGACGATCGAACCCGCCAGAGCCAAGGTCGCTGAGCGCGGTCGCCGAAAGGATGATTTTTTCGGTACTTTTTTCGATACGCCGGTCTGGAGTCAGATCGTCTCCAGTCGTGTCAATGTCGACGTCAAGCCTGCACCGGAAGAGACTGATCTCGTCGGTGACTTGACACTCAAAGAGACGATCGATGCAGTCAAAGTCAAAGCCAACAAACCGGTCAACCTGACGATCACGATCAGCGGAGAGGGCAATCTCGAAGAGTTCGAAGGACCCAGCTATGATATCGACGGTGTCACGATCTACAGTGACGATGCCAAAGTAGAGAGTCGTCTCTCGGGTGCAGAACTGATCAGTAGTTGGGAGAAGAAGTATGTCTTCATCGCAGACCACAACTTCACGATACCGTCCCGCTCTTTTTCACTCTTTGACTACAAGAGCGGCAAGGTCAAAACGCTGCAAACACAAGCCCATCAGATCACTGTCAAGGGAGGAAAAGCAGCAGCGACCGTCGTTCACGCAGCTGAGCCTCCCGCAGCAAGGGCAGCTTCATCAGCAGAGCCGGTCCAGGCAGAGCAGCCTAAGGCAGCAGAAGCCTTCGCCTTCGCCGCTGATCCCTGGATGCTGCTACTCGCCTTTGGCGGCGGCATCATCCTGACACTCGGCACACTCAAGCTCCTGCCGCTGCTGAAATGGAAAAGACGCATCAGCCCGATGAGAGAGAGCGAAGCCCTCAAGATCCTCTACCCCCACACCAACGATAACCCCCAGGTAGAAGCGATGGTACGCGACCTCTACGCCAAAAAAGGAGGAGACAAAAGCATCGTGATCGACAAGAGTGTACTGAAAACTTTGGTGGATCGCTATCGTGAGCGGTGATACAGCGACAAGAAGGAGCTGGCAAATCATTGGACTCGAACAAGTTCGAGTGTCCTAAGCTCAGGACCCTCAGACTGGTCTGAGGCAAAACTTCCGTTTGCTTTAAGCCGTTGTAGACTCGAACAAGTTCGAGTGTCCTGACGGCAGGACCTTGCAGAAGCAGCATACAAATATATAAAATAGAGGCAAGGAGAAAAAGATGCAAAAGTTGGATAGAGGGGAGTAGTATGGAGTCTGTACAAAAAACCTGCTATTTATATGGCATAGAGAGCGAAGCGTTTGTCGAACAGTTCAGGGAGATGGAGGGCGGTGAAGATATCTCTTTTGTTTCGTTTTCAAAAGAGGGGGGATTGCCCGTGCTTGATCTTGCAGCCATTTCACACATCATTGTTTCTGGATCGATACCTGAAATCAAAGTTGTTTTGGAATTTGCTCAGGACAATGATCTCTCTATGGGCATACTCCCCCTCCCCGAACAGCCACGCTTTGCCAAAATACTCGATCTGCCATCATCTCCGAAAGAGGCTTTTCGGGTAGCGAGTATTCCGAGTGAAAAAAAAGTTGATATGCTTTATTGCAACGACAAACTGGTGATCGATGATATCCGAATCGGGAATACGTCAGTGCTCAAAGAGTTTGAATTTTACTATCCAAAACACTCATTTTTCAAGCGTCTTGGGCTTTTTTGGCAGGCTGTCCGCCAGAGAAATATTCTGAAGCACTATACCTTTACAGTCGCAACAGACAAGGAGAATAGCTATACCTTCTCAGCTCTTGGAATGATCGCTTTGGGATACAATAATTTTAGCTGGATAGGGAAAGTGCTGCGGAACAAATTGAGTGCAGTGGGTGGGCAGCAGACACTTCTCATCCTTTCGCCAAGATCACTTTTTCAGTATTTTATCAGCAATCCCTTCACCCTGTTTGTGCACAAATGGAAAGCAGAACGGATTCCCTCGTCATGGGGGTATATGAAGAGTGCCAGAATGGAAATCTCTTCTGCCGATGAGCCTGTCAAGGTAGTCGTCGATGATCTTGAGATGACGCAAACACCTATCGTTCTTGAGACGCAGACTGAAGCGATTCGTCTGAGTGTCGGAGAAAATTTTTGGGAGAACCAGAGAGCAGAAAAGAGTGATCGAAATAGTGTCCGTCTCGATGGTGTACCCAAAGATCAGGAGAGCATGACATATTTTCATCGCGGGATTCCCTTTTTCAGGCATGCTTCGACAGAACAGTATGCATCACTCTTTAGCAATCTGCGCAATGAGGGTTCGATCAATAGTGTTTTTGTGATATTGCTGATCCTTGCTACGGTGATCGCAGCACTGGGACTCTTTATCGACTCCAGTTCGGTGATCATCGGGGCAATGCTGCTGGCACCCCTGATGCAGCCGATCGTCAGTTTGAGTATGGGGGTATTGCGGCAGGATGAGGATCTTTTCAAGAATGCTTCAAAAACGGTACTGATCGGCGTGATGATTACTTTGTCGACAGCCATGCTGGTCGCCTATTTGACACCGATCAGAGAGTTGAGCAGCGAAATGGCTTCGCGTCTCTCTCCTACGCTTCTCGATATGCTGGTGGCGATCGCTTCCGGTATCGCAGCAGCTTATGTCAAGAACGATGAGAAGATCTCCTCTTCGCTGGCAGGTGTGGCGATCGCTGTGGCATTGGTGCCGCCATTGGCAGTTTCCGGGATCGGCCTGGGATGGGGTGACTGGACAATGTTCATCCTTGCGTTGTTGCTTTTTGTGACGAACCTTATAGGGATTGTGCTTGCTGGGGCGATTACTTTTTTGGTGCTGGGGTATGCACCTATCCGTGTTGCCAAAAAGGGGATCATGATCTGGACGATCATCGCAGTGATGATCACTATCCCTCTCTACCACTCCTTTGAAGCAATGAAAGAAAAATCGGATATCCAGAGCGCACTATCGAAAGTTCAATTTGATATCAACAAAAAACATGTCTATCTTAACAAGATCGATTATCGGCACAAGGGAAAGCATAGAGAGGTCCGATGTGAAGTCATTGTGAGTGAAAAACTACAAAAAGAGGAGCGGGCATACCTGCATCACATGATAAGCGGTGTGGTAGGGAGGCCTACGGAGGTCGTTGCGACCTTCAGGTATCAATTATGAAATCCTACAGGATATCGTGCAGCTTGTTGGCATCGTGCATCCATGCATTGAGTGCATCCCACTCTTCGTCTTGGACCATTTGACGGCACTTTTCCAACTCTTCGCTGAAGTGTTCGAGGGAAGTGAGAAGGTTTGCCTTGTTTTGGCGGAAGACATCGACCCACATCTCGGGTGAGCTTTTGGCGATGCGGCTCATATCCCTGAAACCGCCGCCGGCCAGTGCCGTGATACTCTTCGCCGCTTCCTGCCTCATCACGGCATTGGCAAGCGAAAAGCTCAGCGCATGGGGCATATGGGAGATGAAGGCGGCATGTCGGTCGTGCTCTGCCGCACGCATGAAGACGATCCTCATTCCAATATCGCGGAAGAGCTTGAGGGCAGTTTTTTGCTGGTGCTCCCCGCTCTCTTCGAGGTTGCAGAGGACGACGACCTTTTCCTGATAGAGCGCTTCGATCGCAGCAGTGGGGCCGAACTTTTCAGTTCCCGTCATCGGATGAGCAGCGATGAAATTTTTGCGGATGAGAGGAGGCACGGAAGCGACGATCTTTGCCTTGGTGCTTCCCAGATCGATGATCGTGCATTCAGGCTTGACACTTTTGAGCGTTTGGAGTGCAGCGATGATCCCATCGACAGGAATACTGAGAAAAATAACATCACACTCCACTATGCTCTCAAGCGTAGAAGCGATCGTGTCGACCAGTCCCAGCTCCAGAGCCTGGGAGCAGTGGAGCGTATTGTGGTCGAGGCCTATGAGTTGATAAGAGGGGTAACGCTTTTTGAGTGCAATACCCAGCGATCCACCCATCAACCCCAATCCTATGATGCCGATCTTCATATGATACCTTTTTGTCAATCCTGAAATATAGAAGTACTTTCTCAGTATATTATATCACACAAGAGCTGTGGGTATTTTCTGCCATTAGAGGTGCTCTTTAGCAAAAAAAAGATACAATCAGAACTTAAAAGGCACCTTTAAGTAAATTGCCCCTATTTAAATAGAAGGATATGTGAATATGACAAACAAGATGAAAAAGATTGTTTTGCTTTGGGTTGTAGCCGGGTCGCTCCTCCCTGCCGAAAAAGTAAAGCAGATTAAATTTGATGGTTTGCTGCATCTCTCCCCCAGTGTTGCCAAGGAAGTAGCCGGGATACGAGAAGGGGACAGCGTCGATGCAGAGCAGATCGATGAATCTGTCAAAAATCTCTACAGCCAGGGATACTTCAAGGATGTATGGGTAGAGAAAAAAGGGAATGGACTGATTGTTTATCACTTCGACGAGAAGCCCGCTATCTCCAAAGTCACCATCAAGGGCTATGGCTCCGCAGAAGATGGGGAGAAGCTGAAAAAAAGTATCGGACTGAAGAAGGGCGACCTCTACGATGAAAGACGCATCGAAAAAGCAAAACAAGCCATCATCTCCAAGGTGGAAAGCGAAGGCTATTATGATACAGTTGTCGAAGTCTCCAAAAAGAGAGTCAATGACAGCTATGCAGTCACCTTTGATGTCAACAAGGGTGAAAAGATCAAGATCAAAAAGACCAATTTCGTCGGCGCAAAAGAGTTAAAGAAAAGCGAAATAGAGAATGATATGGTCAACAAAGAACCCGGCATGTGGGACTGGGTTCCTTTCCTGGGGGAGAGTGATGCCAATGTCGAACAGCTCCCCTATGACTCTATGCGAGCACGTGAAGCCTATATGAAAAAGGGCTACATCGATGCCAAAGTCAGTAAACCTCTGATGCGCGTCGACACTGCTTCTTATAATGCGGAAGTGGACTACATGATCAAAGAGGGCAAGCAGTTCCGCGTTGGAAAGGTCACCATATCACAGAGTGTTCCAGGACTCAATACGGCTGAGTTGACCAGTGAGCTGAAACTCAGAAAAGGTAAAGTATTCAATATCAAAAGAATGCGTCTGGATATGAAAAAACTGAAAGAAAAGGTCGGAAATCTTGGCTATGCCTATGCCAAGGTCAATCCGAACTTTCATAAAGACGATGAAAAAGGCCTTGTGGATCTTCAGTACCAGATTACTCCTGGCAAAAAAGTGAAGATCAACGATGTTCTGATCTCCGGAAATGATGTCACCAAGGATAGAGTCGTTCGAAGATATATCTATCTTGCTCCGGGCGATACCTACAGTTATACCGATCTAAAAGACAGCAAAAGCGCATTGGGACGGACAGGATTCTTTGAAAAAGTGGATATCGTTCCGGAACGCATCAGCGAGGAGAAGGTGAATCTTCTGGTGAAGGTCAAAGAGGCGCAGACAGGAAGTATCTCCGCCGGTGGTGGTTATGGTAGCTATCAAGGTGTGATGGTCAACGCCAGCGTCTCCAACAAAAATCTCTTTGGTACAGGACTGAACGGCAGCCTGGGGATCGACTGGTCGCAGATCTCCAGAAGTGCCAATATCTCGATCACAAACCCCAGAGTTTGGGATAGTGAATACAGCCTGAGTGTCAGTCTTTTCACGCGTTATTATGAATATATCGACTATACGACAGATCAGACCGGAGGGAGTCTGATGGCTGGGAGAAGATTTATGCGGCATCTCTATTTTTCTGCAGGTGTGAGCTATATGGATAACTCTTCAGAGATCAATGGTGATGCAGTCTATGACTCTGGTGCGATCGAGAGACTGCTCTACGTGGACCAATATACGAAAATTTCAGGGCTTGCGGGGATCAACTTTGACAATACGGATGACTACTATACGCCACGAGAAGGATTTATTGCCGGCCTCAATTTTGAATTTGCCAGCTTTAGTGGTGATTTGACACCTGTGGATTCACTTTTCTATGACAGCTATGCCAATATGACCAAAGTGTATGCCAGATTTGGTGCTTTCTATGGGATGGAAGATTTGATTGATTATGATTTGATCCTCCGATTCAAGGCGCGGGGCACTTGGCTGGAGCATGGGTCAAATGAAAAAGTACCTACGGCAGAGAGGCTTTATATGGGAGGTGTTGGAAGCGTAAGGGGTTACAGTCCTTATTCAATCTCGCCTTATATCTCTTATATCGATCCCAATACAGGTCTTCCGGTTGAGAATAGATTTGGTGGAGACAAGAGAGCTTCAGCGACGATCGAAGCAAGTATTCCGCTCTCAGAGAAAGCAAAAATGCGTTTGACCTTCTTTGCCGATGCTGGACATATCAAGGCTGATAAAGTCCAGGGGGGAACCTTTATCGATAATGACATTACCAGAACGTCTGTCGGTGCACAGATTGAGTGGCAGTCGCCTTTTGGTGCGATCAACCTGGTCTACGGCTATGCGCTGGATGATGTGCCATCTGATGAGAAGGCTGCGTTTGAATTCTCTATGGGAACCAAGTTCTAGGGCGCTCCTCTCCTGCTCAGCCTAAAATCTACAGGGTGCCCGTTGTGGGGGTACCCAAACATTCCACATAAACTTTATTATCGACTTTTTTTAGAATGTATAGTCAGGAATTTTGTTTCGTGCTTCGAGGATAATAGCAAATGGATAGGGTTTCTCAATAGATTTAATCGCCTCTTTGGCATGGTAGAGAGATTGGTCAGCCCGGATGGTGAGGGTTTGGTTACTGTAGTGGAAGTCGATCTTTGCTTCATTGGCATTTTCGTGCAGCAGGATCGTTAGGTTGTAGATAAAACTGAGACACTTCATCGGTTCTTTTTTGGGAAGTAGCGGCTTGTAGGCCTGATAAAGCGACTTTTTCAGCAGTGAGTTTCCAGAGCTTCGAAGCAGAAGAGAGATCAAGAGCATCTCCTCGTGACTGAATGCAAAATCAAGTTCCTGCATCGCGATATAAAAAGCATGCTGCCGGGATTTGTAGATCGTCAGGGTTTTGCCGATATTGGAGAGTTTGAGTGCAGCATTCAGGTTATCGTGATAGCGCATGGGGAGGCTAAATGCCTGATGGCAGATCTCATACAGTCCGGAGGCAACTTTGATCCGATGCGAAGCGCTGGAGTCCTTTGCTGTGAGATTGTCAAAGCGGTCAAGGATACTTCGGATACTGGGATTGAGCCCCTTGGGGAACTGGAGCTTGTTGTGACGCAGAAGATCCTTGAGAAAAAGCCCCTCTCTAACGCCGACACCGCTGGTGATGAGCTCTTTGGCATGGATCTGCTTGAGAATCTCCAGGAAGATCAATGTACCCTCCCGAATCGTATCAAAACGCTCCTGCTTGAGGTCAAATTTTTTCAAGCCCTTGGCGCTGGAGAGTGTGATGGCGGTCAGGTAGTCTATCTCATCCTCAAGAGTATACTGAAAAGCGTGGAGTTTATCCAGAGGATATGCATTGCGTTTCATGATCCCCTTGCTCAGAGATCTGGCAGTGCCCCCTATTCCTACGGCGATGGGAGATTTGAAAGAGTCCGGTAAGCGTTTCAATTCCTCTTTGATATAGCTGCGGGCCTCTTCGATGGGTGCTTTGCGATCAAAAAAGAGTTCTTTGATGCGGACGGTACCGATATTTAAAGAGCAGGTTTCAACGATCTCCCCTCTGTGAATCAACGCCATATCAGAAGACCCACCACCAATATCGATCGTAATAGCATCGGTGAGTGGGAGGAGATTGTTGGCTGCGATGGCACCCAGTCTGGCCTCTTCATTGCCGTCGATGATTTTGATGGAGAGATGGAGATTTTTGCGTACCCATTGGACAAACTGGGGACCGTTTGGAGCATCTCTCAGTGCAGAAGTCGCGACACAGAGTATCTTGTGGACACGATACTTCTTTGTCGTTTGGATGAAAGATTCGAGGGCGAGATAAGCGCGCTCGATGCCAATAGGCTGGAGGTTTCCGCCTTTGGCATAAGCCCCTTCGCCGATCCGTACTTTGCTTTTCTGTTCGCTGATCAGGTGAAAGCCAAATCGGCTCGTACGTTCGAAAATGACAAGTCTGGCGGAGTTGGAACCGATATCAATGATTGCAGTTCGTTTTGCCATTGTCTGTTCAGCTACTCTTCGCGTTGCAGCTGCTCGAATTTAAATCTCAGCTCTTCCGCATTTTCTACCGTGTTGCTATCTGAGATGATACAGTCTACCGGACAGACAGCGATACAAGAGGGCTCATCATAGTGGCCGACGCACTCGGTGCATCGATCCGGGTCGATAATATAGATAGGATCGTTCTCTTCTATTGCTTCATTGGGACACTCTTCCCGACATGCGTCACACGCGATACATTCATCTGTAATAATAAGGGCCATTTTTACCTCAGCTCATTTAATTTATGGTGTTATAGCTTAACAAAGCTTATGCTCTATTTAAAATATTTAAAAGTTGTTAACTGTTTTTTCATATTTTGCAAAACGGGTATAACGGTAGTCGTACCCTGGCAAGCGTCCCTTGCCGATCACTTCTGTTGTGTATCT
The DNA here is from genome assembly GCA_024763175.1 of Sulfurovum sp. GTDB lineage: Bacteria > Campylobacterota > Campylobacteria > Campylobacterales > Sulfurovaceae > SZUA-451. Next base: position 24,603 of record JANTGA010000005.1, on the reverse strand, counting down.
CTATCTGGGCACCCATGCTATCTGCGGCACTCTTGGCCAGGAAGAGTCCCAGGCCGACACCGCTCGAATCCCTGGATCTCAAAAAAGGAGCAAAGAGGTCTTTGTCTTCCTCGATCCCTTTGCCTTCATCAATCACTTCGATGGCAAGATGCTTATCGTAGGCGTAGGAGTTGAGCGCAATACTTTTTCCTTCCGGGGTAAATTTAAGTGCATTCTGGACAAAATTTTGCAGTATTTGTGTCAATAGCAAGGGTTGAATATGCATGACGCATCTCTCCGGCTGAAGGTGATAGCTGAATTCTCGATGACTGGCACGGCAAAGCATCTCATAATCATTGGCTTTCTTCTTGAGGAACTCAATAACATCGATATCTTGAGGGGTTTCAAACTGCGCACCTTCCGCTCTGCCAAACTCCAGTATGGAGCCAATGATCTTATTCATCTCGTCGATGGAAGTGATATTTTGCCTGAGTGCCTCCTCGTAGTCTGCCTGAGTACTTTTACGTTTTAGCAGGGTCACTTGTGTCTTGGTTTTCATCACGGCGAGCGGTGTTTTGAGTTCATGTGCCGCACCAATGAAGAGCTCTTTTTTGTATTTCGTAAAATTCTGTATGCGCATCATCAGTGCATTGATGGATGTCGAGAGGGGTTCAAATTCGAGAGGAAGATCGCTGGTTCGGATCGGATCCATCATCTTTTCATTTCTTCTGGAGAGTTTTTCCGAGAGGATGCGAATCGGGCTGATGAGCATCCCTGAAAGAAAATAGGCATAGAGTATAATGAGTCCCATTCCGAAGATATTCATCAAGACAATTGCCCTGTAGACATACTGCTGTACATGCTTTTGTTCGGTCACATTTGCAGAGATATTCAGATAGGTTTGATTTTCAAAGTTGTAGGGGAAAAGCAACTCTATAAAATACTCTTTGCCTCTTTTGATCTTGCGCATATGGGTTGATTGGTAGTGCGATTTTGGGATGTAGACGATTCTGGCGTTGATATTGAGTGTCTTTCTGAGGATCTCTCCATTCTCTTCGATCCCTTTTTTGACATCGGGATATGTAGCAAAAAGATACTTGGCCTGCTTCATTAGAGAAGAGTGCAGCTCCCTGTCCACGCCATGTGTAATATAGCTATAGAGAGCGATCGAAAAAAGAAGAAGCAGTGCTGCCATCGCAGCAGAGAGCTTGATAAGAAAGCTGGTTCTTATGCTTTTTTGGGAAAGCAAAATCGATAACCTCTTCTGCGCACCGTTTCAATCGTTGTGATATTGAGAGGCTTGTCCATTTTTTGTCTGATCTGGTTGATCGCTACCTCGATGACGTTGGGAGTAACCAGCTCCGGTTCTTCCCAGATCGCATCGAGGAGCTGCTCTTTGGAGACGATCTGATCTTTGTGCATTGCGAGATGTGTCAGCACTTCAAAAGGCTTCCCTTTGAGTTCCACCTCTTCTTTGTTGTAGAGTATTTTCTCTTCTTCCGGATTGATGATAAGGTTATCGATTTCGATAATATTGCTGCCGCCAAATCGAAGTTTTGCTTCGATACGCACAACAAGGATTTCAAAATCAAAAGGTTTTTTGATGTAGTCATCGGCTCCGGCACGAAGTGCTTCGATCTCGCTCTCTTTGTCATCGCGTGCTGAGAGTATGATGATCGATGTTTTGGGCGTTTTTGCCTTGATCTCTGCGATCAGATCGACACCATTGCCGTCAGGCAGCATCCAGTCAAGCAGAACCAGGTCATAGTTACGGATATCCAGATAGTATCGTCCGTCATTTAGATTTTCAGCCACATCGTTCTGGTAACCAAACTCTTTGAGGCCCTCAGATAGTGTTTTACTGAGTGTTACTTCATCTTCAATAATCAAAATTCTCATAGGTGAAGATCCTTTAATTTAATATTTATTTAATAGTATAACACAATTTTGGAAAGGATTAAAGTTTTTTTAAAAAAATCGAACAAAAAAAGCAAAGAACAGCCGAATCGTTGTCATAAAGCAGGCGAAAACTTCCAGCTATCACTCAGTGCAACCGTGCAGTCTTCGAGAATGTCAGGTTTGGCAATTTTGAGCTTCAGCTCTCTGATGGCAGGATACGCTTCTATAATTTTCTTTTTGAGACCCGAGAGCGCCTCTTCGAGAAGCATATAACGCTCTTTTTTGAGATCTGTCTTGATCAAGGCTGCCAAGTCGGCATAATTGATAAATGTCTGTTTGTCGTAGATATATTCTGCTTCGAGGTCGACGAGAATTGTTTGCTCTTGTTCCCGTTCAAACTCAAGCAGTCCGATGATCGTATCGAAGCGCAGTGACTGGATATGAATCCTCATACTACTTTGCCCTCTTCCTTTTTGAAGAGTCTGACAATGTTGGGAATATGTTTATAAAAGATGATCAGTGCAATGACCCATATGGGTGCGTGTGAGTGAATGCCCGGTACATCCGGATAGATGATGTAGCTGGCGAAAACAAAGGCTGCCAGAGCGATCAGAGAGGAGAGGGAAGAGATCTTCAATCCTTTGCTCGCGATCCCCCAGACGACGATAGCGATGAGTGCAGGTATGGGCATCATCACGGCCAAAACTCCAAAGCCTGTCGCGACACCTTTGCCCCCTTCAAACATCAGAAAGGCAGAGAAGCAGTGTCCGATAACAGCCAGTACCGCGATCGTCCAGAGTACCGAATCGCTTGCGCCAAGCATCATTGCGATCAAGAGGATGACAGCACCCTTGGCCGCATCAAGAAAAAGTGTGATAGCACCCAGTTTTTTTGCCAGTATCGGATCTTGTTCCTTGACAACTCTGAGCACATTCGTTGCTCCGATATTGCCGCTGCCGGCTTCTTTGATGTCGACACCTGCAAACTGCTTTGCCAAGAGGTAGCCAAAAGGGATACCGGCCACCAGATAGCTTGCCAGATAGAGCATGATGTTTTGATTGAAAAAATCCATTTGTATTCCATTTGTATTGGTTTTGAGGTGCAATTTTAACTGAATTTAGATAAAATAACCAGAATTAAGGTGAAGAGGAAGAGAGAAATGATGATAGATTACAGGGCCGAAATCGAGAGAATGAAACAGGAATTGGATGTCACGGTTGTGGCGCATTTTTATCAGCGGGATGAAGTGTTTGAGATGGCGGATATCACCGGCGACAGTCTGGAGCTGGCCAGACGATGCCAGGCAGACAAAAATCCCTGGGTCGTCTTTTGCGGTGTCGGTTTTATGGGCCAGAGCGTCAAGGTCATCGCACCTGAAAAGCGTGTCTTGATGCCCAAGATTGCCTGCTGTTCGATGGCGAGAATGATCGACGGGAGCTACTTCGACGACAGTGTAGCCTATATGGTAGAACGCGGTGTCGCCAAAGAGGATATTTTGCCGATCACCTATATCAACTCCGACGCAACTGTCAAATCCAAAGTCGGGGAGATGGGAGGTATGGTCTGCACCAGTTCCAATGCATACAAGATCATCGAAAAAGGGCTCGAAAGCGGTAAAAAGATCCTTTTTGTACCGGATCGCTGTCTGGGGCAGAACTTTGCCATTCAGATGGGGCTGAAGTCCTGTGTCATAGGAGAGGGAGAGTGTGACCCCAAAGAGGCGGATGTGGTCTGCTTCAACGGTTTCTGTTCTGTCCATCAGCTCTTTACTGTCGATGATATCGAATTTTATCGCAACAAGTACCCTGGCATCACGATCGCTGTACATCCTGAGTGTGACCCCAAAGTTGTGCAGGCGGCTGATTTTTCCGGCTCTACTTCTCAGCTGATCAAATATGTCGGCGAACTTGATCCCGAGCAGAAGGTGGCAGTGGGTACCGAATACAATCTCGTCAACCGCATGCGAAAAGAGAATACCTACGTTCTCTCCTCGACCAAACCGGAGTGTCCGACGATGAATGAGACGACTCTCGAAGATCTTTATCGTGCGCTCAAGTCGATCGAGGATGATCAGCCGATCAATGAGATCGTTCTGGATGAGCATACGACCAAGTGGGCCAATGTGGCACTGCAGCGCATGCTGGAAATCAAGTAAAGGGCACGTGATGCAAAAAGAGAAATTTTTAGAAGCGTTGGTCGCCGAGGATGTGGGAAGAGGAGACCTCTTCTCCCGTATCAGTGTACACAAGCAGATCCGCGCTTATGTGATCGCCAAGAGTGATGGTGTTTTGAGCGGCAAAGAGTATGTTGACCTCCTCATAAAAATGTATGAACTCAAGTGCGAATGGGCTTTTAACGATGGAGATCGATTTGTCAGAGGTGAAAAGCTGTTGTGGGTGTTTGGGGACAACAAAACACTGCTCTCGCTGGAGCGCTCTATCTTGGATCTGCTGCTGCATGCCAGTTCGATCGCCACATTGACGGAACGTTATGCCACAGCGCTGGAGGGAAGCGGTGTCAAGCTCCTCGATACCCGCAAGACACGCCCGCTGCTGAGAGAGTTTGAGAAGTATGCTGTACGTTGCGGGGGTGGTGTCAACCACCGTATGGGGCTGGATGACTGTCTGATGCTCAAGGATACCCATTTGCAAACGATCGGCGATCTTGATAGCTTTATGCAAGAGGTGAGAAGAACCATACCTTTTACGTCCAAGGTAGAGATCGAGTGTGAAACGTTCGGGATGGTGCAGCAGGCGATGGCAGTGGGTGCTGATATCGTGATGTGCGACAATATGCCTCTTGAAACCATCCGTGAAGTGGTTGCCTACCGCAATGAGAACTTTCCTCATATCCTCCTCGAAGCAAGTGGCAATGTCACACTGGAGACAATAGGCGCTTTGGCGCAGACGGGTGTAGATGCTATTTCGTCAGGGAGTATCATCCATCAAGCCAACTGGATCGATCTCTCTATGAAGGTAGAGGAAAGCCATACGGAAAAGAGATGATGCGCCAGGAGTTCAAAGCTGCCATTGATCGCTATCGCACCATCACGATCCTCTCTCATATCAATCCTGATGCAGACGCTATCGGAACATCATTGGGGATTTACGCACTTTTGAAGGCGTATGGCAAACAGGTGGAAGTCGTGAACTATTCAACTGACCTGCCGCGCTATCTCGATTTTTTACCGAATTTTTCCAAGATCAAGCACACAATTGATTATGCAGACAGTCTGATCATCTCCTGTGATTGCGGGAGTGTTGATCGTTTGGGATTTGATGTGCAGGATCGCGAAATCATCAATATCGACCACCATCAAACCAATCAAAATTATGGTATGCTTAATCTTGTCGACCCTCGTTTGTCAGCCAGTGCACATGTCGCCTATGCTGTGATGCGAGAGAGTTTTCCCGTGACCAGAGAGGCTGCAAGCTGTTTCTATGCGGCATTGGTCTCTGATACCCGTCATTTTGTGACAAACAATGTCGACGAACAGGTATTTTCTTTCGCTGCAGAGTTGATAGCGTACGGAGCCGATCACCAGCGCGTCGCTCTCAACTTTACCCAGAGACGCTCGCTCGCCTCTTTGAGAATCCTGGGGAGGGCGCTGGAGACATTGACGCTGCACTCTGATGCGACGATCGCATCTTTGCGGGTTGATCAGTCTATGTTTGATGCGACAGGAGCAAGCATGAGTGACGTCGAAGGGGTGGTTGATTATGCCCGCTCTCTGGCAACTGTGGAGATCGGTATTATGCTGGCAGAGTATGCATCACAGGTCAAGGTTTCGCTCAGGAGCAAACAAGAGGATATCTCTTATGTCGCCGAACATTTCGGCGGCGGCGGGCACAAGAATGCCTGTGGTTTTACTGTAAAATCCGGGAATATTGAAGAGATTTTGGATAAAATATTAAACTATATCAGCTTATCGAGTTTGGAAGCAGGAGAAGAAAAATGGTAAGAAGAAGAGGACGAAAAAGTAGCAGCATCGGATGGATTATCCTGTTGATATTGATCATTGGCGGCGGTATCGCCGGAGCTATTTTTCTCTATACGGCTAAAGATTTCGAACGCGTACCGCCTACGATCGAAACACCGCAATACAGTTACTGGAATGCCAAAGATGCACTAAAGATCAAAATTCTCGATAATTATGGATTGAAACGTTATCAAGTGACACTGAGTGACGGCAACTCAATCGTTCCTGTTGCCACAGCTGACAACCTGAATGGGATAAAGGAGAAGGTCATCTCTGTCAAGTATCCTGATGGAAAACTTAACCGTCAGGCAAAAGTGTTGATACTGAAGACGCAGGCAACCGATATGAGCAAGTGGAATTACTTGATGGGAAACAGTGCTGAAAAGACAATCAAACTCAAGATTGATTATCGCCGTCCCGATGTCACTGTGCTTGCGAACTCTTACAGTATTGCACAGGGGGGGAGTGCATTGGTTATCTTCCAGGCATCTGATGATGATGCGCTTGCAAAGCTTTATGTTGAAGCTGGGGGAAGGAAATATAAAGCACAGCCTTATAAGAAAAAAGGGTATTTTGTCTCACTTTTTGCCTGGCCTTTCACTGAAGAGGATTTTCAGGCGAAAGTTATTGCACAGGACAAAGCAGGCAATAGTCGTGCAGCAGAAATACCTCTCTATTTGAAAAATAGACACTATCGTATTTCCAAGATCAAAGCGTCAGATTCGTTTATTGACGGAAAAATCACAGACTTGGCAGAGCAGGAACCAAAGTATATGAAGGATGAGAGGCTTGCGAGACTGAAGTCTGTCAATGAAGTGATGCGAAAAGATAACGAGGCTCTGATACATGCCTATACATCTAAGGTTTCAGATAAAATGGTTGAAAGCTGGAAGATCAATCCTTTTCACCTTTTGAAGAATGGACAAAAGGTTGCCAGTTTTGGAGATCATCGATACTATTATGCCAAAGACAAAAGCAAGATCATCTCCGAATCGTATCATCTCGGCTATGATATGGCAAGTACAAAAATGGCACCTATCTTCGCATCGAACAGCGGTAAAGTTGTTTTTGCTGACTATAACGGTATCTATGGCAATATGCCGATTATTAATCACGGCTTGGGCCTCTATACTCTTTATGGCCACTGCTCTACCTTGCTGGTCAAAGAGGGGGATGAGGTGCATGTCGGTCAGATGATCGCAAAAACCGGAATGACCGGCCTGGCGATGGGGGATCATCTGCATTTTGGCATCCTGGTGCAAGGTATTGAAGTCAGACCGGTTGAGTGGCTGGATAAGAAATGGATTAAAGACAATATTGTGAAGATATTTGATGATGCTGATAAGATTATTTTCAATGCCGACAACAGGACGCAGACAAAAAAATAATAGGAGATTGCTGCTGGGGGCAAGTCCAGGAGTTTGGGTTTAATCTAATCTGAACAGAGATATGGTATAATCTGTACAATATGGCATAGAGTTGGGAAAGTATGCAATAAGGAAAAGGGAGTGACAAAGATGAGACAGAGAACCATCGCGCAATCTGTTGAAGTAGTCGGAATAGGACTGCATAAGGGGGAGCCTATCAGATTGAGGCTTGAGCCATTAAATGCAGATTCCGGAATTATTTTTTACAGAGAAGATTTGGCAGCCAGCATTCCGCTTTCTCCGCAAAGTGTTGTGAATACACAGATGGCAACAGTGATCGGAAGCGACAAGGCTTCGATTTCGACGATTGAACATTTTCTTTCAGCAATCTATGCCTATGGTATTGATAATCTGCGTGTGATTCTTGACGGAGGCGAAATGCCGGTTATGGATGGCAGTGCGATCAGTTTTTGCCTCCTCTTGGATGAAGCGGGTATCAAACAGCAAGAGCAAAATAAGCATGTGATTTGCATCAAGAGAGAAGTAGAAGTGAGAGAGGGGGAGAAGTTTGCAAAACTTTCACCATCCCAAAGCGCAACATTTGATTTTGAAATTGATTTTGCACACCCTGTCATAGGACAGCAAAGAGAGCGTTTCGAATTCAGCACAACAGGATTTATTAACGAAATAGCACGTGCGAGGACCTTTGGATTTGCCAAGGATATCCAGTATCTACAGAGTCAGAATCTGGCGCTGGGAGCTACATTGCAGAATGCTATAGGGTTGGATGAGAATAAAATCCTCAATCCGGAAGGATTGAGGTTTGAAAACGAGTTCGTTCGTCACAAGATCCTTGATGCGATGGGGGACATGATGGTTTCGGGCTACAACATTTTGGGCAACTATACGGCATTTGCCGGAAGTCACAGGCTGAATTACTTGTTGACATCGGCACTGCTTGCTGACAGCCGAAACTATGAAATGGTGACAATAGAGTCGCTTCAGAGTAGAGAATTTGCAAAAAGTTTCGCCTGAGTATACGCTTCTCATTCTCTCTATCTCCTCGCCTGTTTTGTTGGGCGTTTATCGCGATGATCAATTGATAGAAACGATAAAGAGTGAGCAAAAAATCTCTGATGTGCTCTTGGCGATGATCATCAAAGTGATGGACCATTATCCTTTGTCAAAGATGATTTATACCCGGGGACCGGGGAGCTATATGGCGATAAAATTGACCTATATTATGCTCAAAACGATTGAGATTGTCAAAGAAATCCCTTTTCAGGGGTGCAGTGCATTTGCGTTAAACAAAGGTAAGCCTATCAAAGCAGTCGGAAACCTCTACTTTATAAAAGTGGGAGAGAGGATAGAGACGCAAAAGTTTGAGCAGTTGATCCCGCAGGAGTTTTTTTTGCCTGCATCGCTGGAGGGATTAAAGATCGATGAGGCATCGATACCAAACTATATATTGCCGGCTGTCTAGCCTGAATAAAATGGAGAAAGGGAATTTGTGCTCATAAGTGTACCGGCGACCAGTGCCAATCTGGGGCCAGGGTTTGATACCCTCGGGTTGGCAATAGATTTGCGTAATGAAATTATTATCAAACCTTCACAGTTTTTGAGTGTCTCAACCAAAGGGGAAGGCGCAGAAAATCTGAAAATCAGGAAAAACACACTTTTTTTAAATATTTTCAATGAAAACTATAGGCGTCTGACCCACAAAGAGCCGCTTTTTCGTTTTGAATTTATGAATCGTATTCCTATATCCAGAGGCTTGGGAAGCTCTTCGGCAGTGATTGTAGGCTCGATCACGGCAGCCTACTTTGCCGCTGGAATCAAGTACAATAAGCGTGAGATACTCAACCGTGCATTGCGCTATGAAAATCATCCTGACAATATTACACCGGCAGTAATGGGCGGTTTCAATGTCGCATGTGTGGAGGGGAATCGTGTCTACAGTAAAAAGAGAAGACTTCCTGATTATCTTCGTGCTGTTTTGGTCGTACCGGATCGAACGATATCAACAGCCCGATCGCGTAATGTCTTGCCAAAAATATACAAAAAAGAGGAAACTGTCTATTCACTCTCCCGTGCAGCGTTTATGACAGGATTGTTTATGAGTGAGTCATGGGATCTGTTGCGTATTGCATCGAAAGATAAGCTGCATCAAAACCGTCGAATGAAAATGATGCCTGAACTCTTTGAAGTTCAGCGTTTGGCTTTAAAACATGGTGCTTTGATGAGTACACTTTCGGGAAGCGGTTCTACTTTCTTCTCTCTATGCTATGCGGATGACGCTCAGAAAATTACAAATGTTTTGCAAGAGAATTTCCCTCATTTCAGAGTATTCAACAAGGCCTTGGATAATTATGGCGCCACAGCGAAGCGTTAAACTCTTTTGGGTATAATTACGAGCATATGAGCGATCCTATACGTATGTGTCTCTCCTGCAAACAGAGGAACACGCAAAATTCGATGGTCAGACTACAGCTTAAAACCAATCAAGTGATTCAATACGAGGGAGAAGGGCGAAGTTTTTATCTTTGTCACGACTGCATCAATAATACAAAAAAAATCAAAGGCTTAACGAAGCGTTTTAAACAAGATGAAGAACGGTTTGTTAAGCTTTTAAAGGAGTTAATCAAGAATGGATAAAGTAAAGATCCAAGAAATCGCAGACGAAGCAGGGCTTTCAAACGGTCAACTGTTGGAAAAAGCCAAAGAGCTGGGATATGATGTCAAGGCTGCCAATAGTACGATTAGTATCGAAGAGGCGGGGATCCTTGTTGATTACGCTATCAGCGGGACCCTTCCCAAAGGGATGAAAAAACCTGCTCCAAAATCTAAAATCACTGTGAGAAGAAAACAGAGCAAAAAAGAGACTGTTGCAGCTGATACCTTGCCTGAAAAAGCAGCACAAGAGAGTCAAAACGCCAAAAGCATCGAAGCAGAGACTGCGACAGCTGCCAAGACTAAAACAGCAGAAGCAGAGACGGCAGAAAAAGCAGTCGTAAAAACAGAAGAAAAAGCAGCTGAAGCCGTTGTGGAGAAGAGCAAAGAGCCTGAAGCCGCGAAGCCTGCAGTTAAAGCTGAAAACGACAAGAAGAGAGAGACGGTTGTCGAGAAAAAAGAGCCGGAAAAGCAGAAACGAAAGAAAAAACTACTCTCTCGCGGCGGTATTACGATCGTCAAAAAAGCCAAACGCGCTCCAGTCAAGAAAAAAATCAGCATGTCGGAGACAGCGCCTGCTGTCCCAAAAAAGAAGAAAATCAAAAAAGCTGCCGAAGCGAAGTCCAGTGGCGAAAAATTGAACATTATGGTTGGCGGAGACTTCGGTGCCAGTGATGAGATATATAATGATGCCGAAGTGGTGATGCTGGACTTCAGTGATAAAAATATCTATGAAGAGATGAAGCGTCAGGATGAACGACGTAGAGCTGAGCAGAAAAAGAGAGGTCCACAGACCAATACTTTCAGACCCCAGCAGAGACGCTCGATTCGACGTGGCGGCGGCAAAAGAAAAAGATACAGCAGGCATGAGGAAGAGGGAGAAAAGATCACTGTGATTGAAATACCTGAAAATGTAAGAGTCTATGAATTTGCCGAAAAAGTAGGCAGAAGTGTGGGCGAAGTCGTCAAGGTGCTGTTTACTCTTGGTACGATGGTGACGAAAAATGATTTTCTCGACAAAGACTCCATAGAGATCCTCTCAGAAGAGTTCGAGGTAGAAGTCACGACGATCAATCCGCTCGATGCGCTTGATTATTCCGATGCATATGATGCTGTGGCAGATGTCAACCTGATGGAGAGGCCGCCTGTTGTGACGATTATGGGACATGTCGACCATGGTAAAACGTCACTGCTTGACAGGATCCGCTCTGCCAAAGTAGCAGACAGAGAAGCTGGCGGAATCACACAGCATGTCGGTGCATACCAGGTAGAAAAAAATGGCAAGAAAATTACTTTTGTCGATACACCGGGGCACGAAGCCTTTACAGAGATGCGTTCTCGCGGAGCACAAGCGACAGATGTTGTTATTATTGTTGTTGCGGCGGATGATGGTGTCAAGCCTCAGACACGTGAAGCGATTTCTCATGCCAAGGCAGCAGGCGTTCCGATGATTATTGCCATCAATAAGATCGATAAGCCAAGTGCGAACCCTGAGATGGTCAAGTCTCAATTGGCAGAGATGGATGTATTGGCAGTAGAGTGGGGCGGAGAGTATGAATTTGTCAATGTTTCTGCGCATAGCGGTGAGGGAATCGATGAGCTTTTGGACGTCATACTGCTCCAGTCAGAAATGATGGAGCTGCAAGCCGATCCGACACGGGAAGCCAAAGCGATTGTCGTGGAGAGTTCGCTGGAAAAAGGATTTGGTCCGGTGGCCAATGTGATCGTCAAAAACGGTACGCTGCACATAGGTGACAATGTCATCGTGGGCAATACCTACGGACGTATCCGTACCATGCGAAGTGATGAAGGAAAAACCCTCAAAGAGATTGGACCGGGAACACCTGCCGCAATCGTCGGCCTCAATGAGGTACCCGGCGCCGGTGATGTGATGATCGCGATGGGGAGTGAACGGGAAGCACGCGAATTGGCAGAAAAGCGTTCAGAATATGCTCGTGCAAAACAGCTCTCCAAGAGTACCAAAGCAACACTGGATGACCTCTCTGCACTGATTGCCGAAGGACAACTCAAGTCGCTGCCTGTCATTATCAAGGCAGACGTTCAAGGATCGCTGGAAGCGATCAAGGGCAGCTTGGAAAAACTGAAAAACGAAGAGGTTAAAGTTGATGTTATTCATGAAGGCGTAGGTGGTGTGACAGAGAGTGATGTCACATTGGCGGATGCCAGTGAAAACTCCATCATCCTGGGGTTCAATGTTCGACCCACTGGTGACGTGAAGAAGAGAGCGAAAGCACTGGGCGTAGAGATTAAATCCTACTCTATCATCTATGATCTGCTTGATGATGTGAAAGCGTTGCTTGGCGGTATGATGAGTCCAGTCATCAGTGAAGAGATTACAGGGCAGGCGGAAGTGCGTGAAACCTTTGTCGTTGGCAAGGTAGGTACCATCGCAGGATCCAAGGTCACCGAAGGTGTGATCAGACGAGGCAGCAAGGCTCGTCTGATCCGTGACGGTGTTGTGGTCTATACCAGTACGATCTCTTCGCTGAAGCGCTTCAGCGAAGATGCCAGAGAGGTGAAAAATGGTTTCGAGTGCGGTATTATGCTTGAGAATTTCAACGATATCAAAGCAGGCGATACCTTCGAAACCTTCAAGGATGTGGAGGAGCAGGTAACGCTATGACGCAGGAAGAGATCAAACGGCATCGTGTAGAGTCTGTTCTCAAGGAGATCATTCCCGAGGCGCTGGGGACACTCGATGATAGTCGGATCAATTCTTTGCTGGTAACGGATGTGGTTTGCTCCAAAGGCCGAAGCGATGCCAAAGTCTATCTCGAGCCCTCTTTCCTGAATGAAAAAGAGCAGAGCGAAGCGCTGAAGCAACTTCGAAAAGTAGCGGGCTATATCCAAAATCAATGCAAGCAGATGGAGGGATGGTTCAAAGCACCCCGTATGACGTTTGAGTTTGACCATCAGCTTGAAAAGATCAGCAGGATGGAGAGACTTTTTGAGCAGATAGAGCGTGAGATACCTGCTGACAAGAAGAGAGAGGATAGAGCAGATGAGTCTTGAGCAGGAAATTGCTAAAATTGTTAAAGCCAATGGTGCAGAACTCTATGATAGCGAAATTGTGAATGAGGGTGAGGAGACGATTTTTCGAGTCTATGTCAGCAGGGAAGGGGGCGTCAATCTTGATCTTTGTGCCGAGATATCCAACATGCTTTCGCCCTATTTGGATGTGCATCCGCCGATGAACTCTCCCTACAGACTGGAAGTCAGCTCTCCCGGTATCGAAAGAAAGCTGCGCAAACCTGAGCACTTCAAGGGCGCAGTAGGGGAGCGCGTCAAACTAAAAGTTCCAGGACAGGACAGGCTCAAAGGTCTACTGAAAAGTGCAGACAGCCAAGGTGTCACGGTAGCAACAAAACACGGGGATGAACTCTATCCCTACAGCGAAATCAAAACAGCTAAAACATATTTTGACTGGAAGAAGTAGTCGCCCCGTCTCTTGATGAATCGGGTGAGTGCTATTCCATATTTCGGGTTGAATTGAAAAGGTGGCAATCATGCAGTTAGATCAGCTATGCATGCAGCTTGCCATCGATAAAGCCTGGGAATTTCAGCTGCTGACATATCCCAATCCGGCAGTCGGTGCCGTCATAACACATCATGGCAGGATTGTTGCTATCGAAGCCCACCAAAAAGCCGGCACTTCTCATGCAGAAGTCCTTGCGCTGCTCTCTGCCTACGAAAATATCTCCGGAGAACAGATCGGTTTCGATCGTTTTGATGCACAGATGGCACATGACTTTCTGCTCCGGTTACCTTCGCATTTTTTTCGTTACTGTACGATCTATGTCACACTCGAACCCTGTAACCATAGAGGCAAAACACCCTCTTGCGCTTCGCTGCTCTCCGTGCTGAAGCCCAAGAGAGTTGTTGTCGCGCAGGTCGATCCCATCGATGCACATAGCGGAGGTATCGACAGATTGAGAATATCGGGTGTTGTAGTGGAAACAGGTGTGAAAAGAGTGTTGGCGCAGCATTTGATCGAGCCTTTTCTTATTTGGCAGAAACGGGCCTTCGTGCTTTTCAAACTGGCACAGACTTCCAACGGCAGGATAGGAGGAGGATACCTGAGCTCGAAAGCGTCCCTGATGCATGTGCATCGCTTGCGTGAAGCCTGTGACAGGATGGTGATCGGAGGCAATACTGTGCGGGTCGATCGTCCGACACTTGACTGCCGATTGACGGGAGGGAAAGCGCCCGATATCACTATCTATACGAGAGAGGATACATTTGATCGCAATATTCCTCTTTTTGGTGTTGGTGGGCGGGAAGTGTCAATCGGCAATGATCTGGAATATCTGTGCAAACCCTCTTTTGTTCTCGTCGAGGGAGGAGAGGGGATGCTCAATGCCTTTTCTGAGCAGACTGATTGGTATCTGTTTTATCAGACACCTAAGCTCTCTGCGCATAATTTAACTTATAATATCGATAAAGATCTGACCTTTCTGCACAGTGGTACAAAAGGGATCGATATGATGATATGGAGTAAAGCGAAAAATGAATAAAGAGCAGAAGCAGAATAAGCAGGAAAAAATTGTTACGATGTTTGATGATATTGCCGGGACGTACGATTTGGCCAATCGTGTACTCACGATGGGGATCGATATCCAGTGGCGCAAAAAAGGATGCGATAAAGCTTTCGAGATTATGGGCAAAAAAGAGCTTGGCCAGATCACGGATGTAGCGACAGGGACGGGTGATCTGCTCATCTATTGGCGTGAACAGGCGGCCAAAAATGGTGTCGCCATTGATCGTTATGTAGGGATCGATCCCTCGACCGGGATGCTTGAAGTTGCAAGAAAAAAGGTGGATTTTGCTGATTTTATCGAAGGAAAAGCTCAAGAGCTTCCGATCGATGATGAGAGTACCGATGTGATCTCGATTAGCTATGGCATACGCAATGTTGTTGATCGTGTCGAAGCCCTGCAGGCATTTTATCGTGCGCTCAAGCCGGGGGGCATTGTGGTCATTCTGGAATTTACCAAACAAGAGCGGGATGGCATCGTCGACAAAGTGGTTGATTTTGGAATGAAAAAGATCTTGCCAAAAGTCGGTGGACTCATTTCAAAAAATTACGAAGCTTACCAGTATCTGCCTGACTCTATCGAAGAATTTTTGACGACGGAAATGCTGCAAAAAGAGTTGGAGGAGGCAGGTCTTGAGATGAAGTACAGCAAATCTTTCTCCATGGGGATTTCAACACTTCTGGTGGCACAGAAGAAAGCTGACAATACATAGCAGTCAGAGGGGTGAAGATGAAAGAATCGATAATGACGGTCTCCTCACTCAACACAAAAATTAAGTCTCTGCTGGAAGCGACTTTTATGCATATCAGCGTCGAAGGGGAGATCGCCTCAGTGACGTATCATCAAGCGAGCGGTCATGTCTACTTCTCGATCAAGGATGAGAAGAGTTCGATCAAATGCGTTATGTTTCGTTCCAATGCCCAGAAGTTGAAGTTTCGCCTTGAAAAAGGAGAGCATATCACCGTAGAGGGCTCGGTGGGTGTCTACACACCACGGGGTGAGTATCAGTTCTATGCCGTACATATCGAACCTTTTGGGAGAGGTGCTTTGGTACTCGCCTATGAGCAGCTGAAAGCAAAACTGAAACAGAAAGGCTATTTTGACAAAGAGAGAAAAAAAGTGATCCCCAAATCAATCCGGAAAATTGTCCTGGTGACTGCCAAAGAGAGTGCTGCACTGCATGATATGCTCAAGATCATTGAGAAGCGATGGCCGCTGGTCAGTGTGACTATTGTTGACACACTGGTGCAGGGGGAAAGGGCCGCCGAGGAGATCGCGAGGGCTTTGGCTTATGCAGATACACTGGGTGCAGATGTGATCGTGACAGGGCGCGGAGGCGGAAGTGCAGAGGACCTCTGGGCATTCAACGAAGAGTGCGTAGCCGATGCCCTCTATCGGCTCAAGAGTCCGGTTGTGAGTGCTGTCGGCCATGAGGTTGATATCGTAATCAGTGATTTTGTTGCAGATCTGCGTGCTCCTACACCGAGTGCCGCGATCGAGATGGTGCTGCCGGACAAGCAAGAGCTGCTCTATACTTTGGATGAGCACATCGATCGTTTCGGTGAGCGGGTCGGCCAAATACTCTTTCACAAAGCGCATGCAGTCAAGCAGAAGGAGGATGAGCTGCGACGCTTCTCTATCGAGATACAATTGTCGCAGCTTCTGGATAATTTTTCGGCTTTGGCTCAGAGATACAAGAGCGTGATGGGCTACAAGCTGGAGCAATTCAGGGTATTGTCGCAGCCTCTAGTCAATGGGTTTCTCCAGCAAATAGATTTTGTGCTAGAGCAGAAGAGTCGCCAAAAGGGTGCACTGGAACAGCAATACCTCTCCAATAATCCAAGAAAGCGTGCCAAAGAGGGATGGGCAAAGGTCTCTGTTGGCGGCAAAAGTGTTTCTTTGGATCTTCTTGAGCCCAAAACAGTATTTGTCGTTGAAGATGCCAATACCACTATCGAGGCAGTTTGTCGCAAAAAAAGTAAATTTTAGGATTGATGGAGCATCGATGAATCGTCAAAGAAAGAGATCAGGAGGAGTGGAATGGAAATATCAATAGCAGCAATTGGGGTGACAATAGGGATCATATTGATACTGCTGTGGATGAAGTGGCATTACTCCAAAGAGATAAACAGGCTGAAGGGTGAAGTCAAACTTTTCAGAAACGCCAATGAGTATCAGGCAGAGGCAGTGGTTGTTTTCTCGGCAGACTATGAAGTCTTTTCAGCCAACAGGGCAGCACGAAAACTCTTGCAGCTAAAGCCTTATGAAGAAAATATGATCCCCCCCAAGGAGATACTTCTGCAGGTAGGCCAATCAGACATCAAGTCACTTTTTGAAGTGATTGATGAACAGGGGAAGATCACAGAGGGAACCATCCACCTCAAAAAAGTGACTCTGACCATCGAAAAATCTGTCCACCATGTCAATCTCTATATTGACCACTCGAAGTGGAATCTCCAAAACTCAATCATTTGTGTTTTTCAGGACGCCAGCAGTGAGTTCAAAGAAGAAGAGAACCTCAAAAGATTGAAAAAGATCGATTTTCTTACCAATCTCCATAGTCAGTTTAAAGCCAATTCCGATATCAATCAAATGATCATTGAGGCGCAGAAAGAGTCCGGGCAGTTGGCACTCTATATTTTAGGTATCAATAATTTTGAGACATTGAAGTCAACCTATGGATTGACTTACACCAATGATCTCTTGAAAAAATTTGCAGCTCTTCTGAAGGTTCTGGAGGCAGACAATGCCTTCGGTTATCGCTTGGATTGTGATAGTTTTCTTTATGTCGTGAAAGATATTGAGGGCGAAAAGGATGCGCTTGCCAAAGGCACCAAGATTTCCAAAACAATTACACAGTTTTTTAAGTTGAACAACAAAAAGACATATTTTACATTTTCCGTCGGTGTAGTCTTGTTTCCTGATCATGGCAAAAATGCCAATCAATTGATCGACCATGCTTTCCTTGCGCTCGCCAAGTCAAAAGAAAAACTGAATGGCACGGTTGAGATTTTTAAAAAAGAAAATATTAACATACAAAATGATGATATGCTTTTGACCAATGAGATCAAATTGGGACTGGAGAGAAAAGAGTTTGAAGTCTACTATCAGCCGGTCATTGATCTCGAAACAGAGCAGATCAGGGGTGCTGAAGCACTTATCAGATGGAATCATCCTCGATTTGGATTAATTACTCCTGCCAGGTTTATCCATCTTGCAGAACTGTCCGGATTGATCAGGGATATTGGAGATTATGTACTCAAGGAGACGATCTATCAGCATAGGCGCTGGAGTGATTATGGTTTCAAAAACATAGAGATATCTGTCAATATTTCAGCCTATGAACTCTTGGTTGAGAGTCCGGCAGAGAAGCTTGAAAAACTATTTGCCGATTACAGCGTTGATCCGGCTCATTTTAGTTTCAATATCTCTGAGCGTGAAATGATGCATGATATCGAGAAGACAAAATCATCATTTTCGATCCTCGATAAGATCGGTGTCAAACTCTCTATCAGCCACTTCGGTGCGAATGGATCTTCTGCTTCTCTGCTGCAGGAACTGCCGATTCATACACTGAAAATAGACCACTCCTTGCTCAAAGATATTGATAAAGATCCCTATCATCAGGAGATGGTCAAGGCCATCACGCTTCTTGCTCGTACCCATCATTTGAAAACAGTTGCGGAAAAGATTGAGACCAGAGGTCAATATGCTATGTTGAAAACGTTGGGTTGTGATGAAGCCTATGGTTATATTTTTGCCAAGCCAAGCCCAGTCTTTGAATTTCAGGAGTTATTGCGACGATAATTTGCCACTGAGTTTAGTCCCGTTTTTGGAGACTCCCTCAGAAGAGAGAGGAGGGGGTCTCTTCCTGTGGAGGCGTTAACGCTACATCATCCCCGGCATTCCACCCATTCCACCCATATCAGGCATTGCAGGTGCTGCACTTGGTGCTTCTTTGATATCACTGACGGTTGCTTCAGTTGTCAATAGGAGACTGGCAACCGATGTGGCATTTTGCAGTGCTATTCTGACGACTTTGAGCGGATCGATGATGCCTGCTTCGAGCATATCGACATATTCGCCGCTCGCTGCGTTAAACCCGAGGTTTTCGCCTTCACCGTTGGCCACTTTGTCGACCACCACACCGGCATCAAAGCCTGCGTTGGTAGAGATCTGCTTCATTGGTGCGGTGATCGCTCTGAGTATAATATCTGCACCGACTTTCTCATCGCTCTCAAGGTCGAGTGAGACTTTTTGGCTGGCTTTGATCAGAGCCGCGCCGCCGCCGATGACGATTCCTTCATCGACCGCTGCTTTGGTAGCAGAGAGTGCATCGTCGACACGGTCTTTTTTCTCTTTCATCTCTGTCTCAGTGGCTGCACCGACTTTGATGACAGCGACACCGCCGCTGAGTTTGGCAAGTCTCTCCTGGAGTTTTTCTTTGTCATACTCGCTGCTTGTGTTTCCGATTTGTGTTTTGATTTCACCGATTCTTGCTTCTACGGCAGAGCCTTCGCCTTTGCCATCTACGATGACAGTGTTGTCTTTGTCGATGACGACACGTGAAGCCTGGCCAAGATCAGCCAGTGTGGCTTTTTCCAGAGAGAGCCCAAGCTCTTCAGTGATCAGTGTTGCGCCTGTGAGGATAGCGATATCCTGCAGCATCGCCTTTTTTCTGTCTCCAAATCCCGGTGCTTTGACAGCAGCGATATTGAGTACACCTTTGAGTCTGTTGAGGACGAGTGTTGCCAATGCTTCACCCTCTACATCGTCAGAGATGATCAGGAGCGGTCTGCCTGACTGCTGGATCTGCTCGAGTACTGGCACGAGATCCTTGAGTGACGTGATCTTGCCGTCGGTGAGAAGCAAGAGGGGATTCTCCAGTTCGCATGTCATCTTTTCACTGTTGGTGACAAAGTAGGGACTGAGATATCCTCGGTCAAACTGCATTCCCTCTACGACTTCGAGCTCATCGCTGATCCCTTTGGCCTCCTCGACGGTGATGACACCATCTTTGCCGACTTTTTCCATCGCTTCAGCGATGAGGTTTCCGATCGTTGTGTCAGAGTTTGCAGAGATACTGGCGACCTGCGCGATCTCTTTTTTGTCTTTCACCTCTTTGGCGATTTTTTTGAGTTCGTCGATGATTGCAGTGCTGGCTTTGTCCATTCCGCGTTTGACTTCTATTGGATTGGCACCGGCTGTGATATTTCTAAGTCCCTCTTTGAAGACAGAGTGGGCCAGTACTGTCGCAGTCGTCGTACCGTCTCCTGCTTCATCCGCTGTATTGCTGGCAACCTCTTTGACCAGTTGTGCCCCCATGTTTTCCAAAGCATCCTCGAGTTCGATTTCACGCGCGACGCTGACACCGTCTTTGGTGATATGCGGTGCACCGAAGCTCTTCTGGATCAAGACATTACGGCCTCTTGGCCCCATCGTCACCTTGACTGCATCTGCGAGTTTGCTGACACCTTCGTAGAGTCCATTTCTTGCTTTGTCTGAATAGAATATTTCTTTTGCCATGTTTTTAGTCCTTGTATAGTATGTTTATGTTTTTTGTTTTGTGTGAAGCGTTGGGCGCTCCGAGATCAGCTGATGATCCCAAGAATATCATCACTGTTGAGGATCAGCAGCTCTTTGCCGTCGAGTGTGATCTCAGTGCCCGTATATTTGCCAAATACGACTGTATCGCCTTCACTGATGCCTTCATCCGAAGCATCCGGTCCGACTGCCAGTACTTTACCTTGCAGGGGTTTCTCTTTGGCATTGTCCGGGATGATGATACCTGATGCCGTAGTCGTCACCTCTTCTTCTCTCTCGACGAGTACTCTGTTTGCTAATGGTTTAAATGCCATGTAGACTCCTTTTTTTGATAATCTTTATTTGTGAGTCGTATTGTAATGACTTTTTTTCATTTTGTCAAGAGTCTATCTCAAAATATTTAATAATAGTGAGTCTCTATGACTAAAGTATAGTGCTCTACTTACAGGAAGTACAAATATATATTTTTTTTCATTTTACCATTGACATTAAAGCTATTTTCTGCTAAAATTCCGACTCTTCAACAAAGTGGCAAGGTAGCTCAGCTGGTTAGAGCGCTGGTCTCATAAGCCGGAGGTCGCGAGTTCAAGTCTCGCTCTTGCTACCACTTATAAACCCCACTATATCACTATACTGAACCATAACTCATAACTTATCGAATGGCTGATTTTTTCCGTATTACTGAGTACTTCTGAAATTTAAATCCCATCAATCCTAAAGTCAATCCGGCTATAGGTGATCGATCGGTAGTTTTGGGATGTGTATTTGAGGGGGTGACGATGTATGATCAAGTACTTGTGGCTGCTAAGGGAAAGCTGTCACTCCGAAGAGAGGGCAGTATCAAAATACCGCTCTGGCTCTAGCCCTTCAGTCCGGTCCTGAGCATCATCCTTCGCAGATACGCGATCTTGCTCTGCAGAGGGAGGTCTTTGGGGCAGACGTCTTCGCAGCCCAGGAGGGTCATGCATCCGAAGACACCATTTTCATCACCGACAAGTTCATAGTAGTCTTTGTTGTCGCGTTTGTCTCTGGGGTCGAGGTGGTAGCGGGCAATTTTGTTGAGTCCGACGGCACCGACAAAATCGGGACGCATCTGGATCGTTCCGCATCCCGCGACACAGCATCCGCACTCGATACAGCGATCGAGTTCGTAGATCTCATCGGCGAGATCCGGCTCCATGCGTTCTTCGAGCGCATCGACATTGAGCTCCTGCTCTTTGTCATGGATCCATGTCTCGAGACGTTCATTGAGCCCCCTCATCCATGTTCCGGTATTGATAGACAGGTCTCCGATCAACTCAAAGAGTGGCAGGGGTGCGAGGGTGATGTGTTGATCGAGCTTTTTGGTCAGAGTGCGGCAGGCCAGCGTCGGTTTGCCGTTGACGAGCATCGAGCAGCTTCCGCAGATACCGGCACGGCAGACAAAATCAAATTTGAGAGAGTTGTCATGATGCTCTCGTATCTCATTGAGCAGGACAAAAAGTGTCATCCCATGTGCTTCCTCTATCTCAAACGTCTCGATATGGGGAAAGTCATCAGGATCATGGGGATCAAACCTGAGTATGTCAACTTGGAGTTTCCTGAGTTGATGGCCGTCTTTTTTCTCACTCATGTTCTTCTCCTAATGGTTCATTCAGCCGTTCATTACGGTTTTGATATTTGCTTGGCAGTTTATGCTTGAAGGGCATCAGTGCATTTTGGATCTCAAAGCGTGATGCTCCCCCCTCCTCAAGTTTCTTTCTGATGGCAGCAACAGTCTCTTGTCTTACTTTGCTCTCTGTATTGTGCAAAGTCATATCTTTGCCATAGCCTCTGAAGCCCGGGGGAAGCTCCATCTTGCCGATAGGGATCTCTTCGTAGGTGACGGTGGGCATCGTTTGCTCTTTGTCAGGCCAGGAGGTGATCGTTCGCTTGAGCCAGTTGGCATCATCTCTCTCAGGGTAATCCTCTCTCGCATGCGCACCACGACTCTCTGTCCTGAGGAGAGCTCCATAAGCCACTGTCAGTGCGACTTTCAGCATTCTTTGTGTTCTGTAGGCATTGACCAGGGCAGGGTTGGCTGCACGGCTTTTGGAGCGGAAGACTTCGATATTTTTGGAACGCTTATAGAGTGCTTCGAGTTCATCCACAGCTTCCTGCAAATCTTTCCCATTTCTAAAGATACCGACCTTCTCCATCATGATCTTCTCCATCGCACGACGGAGCACATAGGCATCTTCACCATTTTCGACTGTGAGGAGCGCTTCGATCTTTTCTTCTTCGATTTTGAGAAATTTTTCTATGGTGGAGCTGTGAATATTGACGGAGCTTTCCGGTGTATCACAAAAGTCAGCAATATATTCAGCGACAAGCATGCCCGAAACCACCGTCTCGCTGACAGAGTTGCCGCCGAGTCTGTTGAATCCATGCATATCCCAGCATGCTGCTTCTCCGCAAGAGTAGAGTCCTTTGAGTGTTTGGGATTCGCCTCTGTAAGTGGTGCGTATGCCGCCCATAGAGTAGTGCTGCGTCGGACGGACCGGTATCCACTCTTCTGCCGGGTCGATCCCCAGGAAGTTTTCGCAGATCTCTTTCACCTCTCGAAGATTTTTTTCGATATGTTCGCGCCCGAGTATGGTGATATCGAGCCAGAGGTGATCGCCATAGTGGGATTTGACTCCTTTGCCTTTGCGTATATGTTCGGTCATTCTACGGCTGACGACATCTCTGGATGCCAGCTCTTTTTTATCCGGCTCATAGTCAGGCATAAAGCGATAACCGTCTTTGTCCAGCAGGAGACCGCCGTCTCCACGACACCCCTCTGTCGTCAAGATTCCTACCGGTACGATAGCGGTAGGGTGAAACTGTATCGCCTCCATATTCCCCAAAGTGGCGATCCCTGTCTCCAGTGCGATGGCTTGGCCCATCCCCTGGCAGATGATCGCGTTGGTAGAGACTTCATAGATCCTGCCGTAGCCCCCCGTGGCGATCGTGGTAGCCTTGGAGACATAGGCGACAAGTTCGCCATCCATCAGGTTTCGTGCGATGGCACCATAGCAGCGGCCGTTTTCGTGCAGCAGTGCGATCGCCTCCATCCGTTCGTGGATTTCGACTTTGTCGTCGTGGGCTTTGTTGTCCATCGCATAGAGCATACTGTGGCCTGTACCGTCCGAAGTATAGCAAGTGCGCCACTTTTTGGTACCGCCGAAATCTCTCGCTGTGATCAGCCCATGGGCTTCATCTCTCTCGGTAATGGTAACTTTTTTGGCATTGATGATCGCTGTGTGATCACCTCGATCGACCCTGCTCCATGGTACGCCCCAGGCCGCCAGTTCACGGATCGCTTTGGGGGCGCAGTGTGTGAACATCCGGGCGACCTCCTGGTCTGCTCCCCAGTCACTTCCTTTGATGGTGTCTGCGAAGTGGACATCTTCATCATCTCCTTCACCCATAGCACAATTGGCCAAACTCGCCTGCATCCCGCCCTGTGCAGCTGCTGAGTGTGACCGTTTGGGAGGAACCAGTGTCAAGATGACAGCATCATGTCCTCTCTCCTTGACGCCTGTTGCGACCCTCAGGCCTGCCAGTCCGCCACCGATGATCAAGACATCTGTATAGATGATTTTCATTGCTCTGACTCCATCTGGATAGTTTGGGAATGATATGTCTCTCCGTCACTGAAGTCATGTGTCATTCCGATTTCGATATATTTTGCCAGAGAGAAGGAGCCTATGACGAGATAAACGAGGATAAATCCCCTCATAAGAAATTTATGTATTTTTCGTGATTTTTTACTGTTTTTGCCTTCCATAAAGCCCCATTTCAGCGCCAGACGATACATTCCGATAAAGGCATGACTGACCACAGAGAAGAGCAGGAGCAGATAGAGCGGTGCCATATGCCCGTCCACGACTCTGACGGACGAGAGGAAAGGACCGATCTGATCGGGCTGTGCCATCATACCGTAGAGGTGGACGGAGCCGAGGAAAAACATAGCAAATCCAGTCAAGACTTGTATCATCCACAAGGAGCTGTCTTCGTGATGCAGGCTTGCTGTATGTTTTCGCATGATGCGGTACTCTCTGTACTTGGAGGGCATCTTTCGCATCGCTACTGCGGCATGGAGGATGAAGATCGCAGAGATCGCCGCCGCCAGGAAAGAGATGATCCCGGGATACCGCTCCCCGAAAAAGTAGTACCCTTCAAACATCAGCGTGACTTTGTACATCATCTCATTGCTGATGAGGATAGAAGCTTCAAAGAGAAGGTGCCCCATGATAAATAGTGCCAGTATCAGTCCCGTCGCACTCTGGATAAAGTCCAGCCTGGCAGGTGTTTTGTCGATCTTTGGTTTTTTCATCAATACTCCGAACGTAAAATTTAGTATGGCTTGTGGCGGCTATATATTTCGCGATTTTACTACAATTTTCCTCACAGGGAGGTTTGGGCGAGGGGTGTTGATGACGCAAGTCCTGTCTGGTGGTTCAAAAGCGATCTATACGGAGTACCTCGATGATGATCTTTTCTGGCTCACATGCTCTGAGACTGTGAAAAAACTCACCCAATCTCACCCCTAAAAACCCCACTTCATCTTCCAAATAATAACTTTTTTCCTCTAAAACTATAAAAT
>JANTGA010000004.1 GCA_024763175.1 Sulfurovum sp. | reverse complement strand
TCCCAGCGGCGACCGCCGATCACCGCCTCCAGGATGGAGATCGCGCGACCATCACCGTATCCGTTGCCTGTCTGGAAGGGACACTGCTGGTAGTACTCTCTGCCATAGATCGAAAGCGCATATCCCGTAGCCCATCCGATCTTGCGTAACGGCAGGGGTACTTGCGTCGTATCGCCGGAAAACATGCGGACAAAATCATCCGATCTGGCCAGGCTGTCAGCGAAGCCCAGTTCACTGAAAAAGTGTTTACTGTGCGCAATGTATCGCGGGTTTTCTATCGGCGTTGGAGCTACCGGGACATAGTGTCCGGAGAAGACTTCTCGAGGCGAGTGGTCAACACCGTCTGCTTTGGCATCAGGATCACAGTCGAGCGTGTCCATTAGCGAGTAGTCTGCCAATGCTGCCAGGTCGTCGAGGGTTTCTATGGTCATAGAGCTTTGTTTTGTTGTTTTCATCATTTCCTTCTATCGTATATCAATTTATTGTATTATACACTTCTTTTGTATCTTTGCTCTCTGATAATCGTGATTCCCTTAAAAACACAAATTCTGATGAATAGAAGAGAAGAGTCATCATAAAAAGCCCAAATAAAGCTTATAACGAATAATATATCTACAACAATATTAGGAGTACCAATATGAAACATAGTCCTGACGACAGAACCTCAGATGAAAAAGTAAAATACCTCAAACTGCTCTCACGTGATTTTCCAAATCGTGACAGTGCTTCTACCAGGATCATCAATCTTCAGGCGATCCTCAATCTCCCAAAGGGAACAGAGCACTTTTTGTCAGATGTGCATGGTGAAGATGAATCCTTTTTCCATGTTCTGAAAAATGGATCTGGTGTCATCAAAACCAAAATCGAGAAGACCTTCAAAGGAGAATTGACCTCTTCCGGGATGAGAAAGCTGGCAACTTTGGTGTACTATCCTGAGGAGACACTGGAGTATCGTCTCAAAAATGAAAACAGTGAAGAATTTTACGAGATCAATCTTCTTCGACTGATACGCTTGACGAAAGTCGTTACCGAGAAATACACGCGTATGGAAATCAGAAAAGCACTGCCAAAAGAGTTTGTCTATATCATCGAGGAACTTCTTTATGAGTATGGACAGGCAGATGATCGATATTATAATGAAATCATCAGAACAATCATTGAGCTTGACCGCGCGGGTGCCTTTATCGTAGTGCTTGCAGAGGTGATTCAGCGTTTTGCGGTAGCGCATCTGCACATCATCGGCGATATCTATGATCGCGGGAACGGGGCACATATTATCATGGATCGTCTCGAAAGCTATCACTCACTCGATATCCAGTGGGGAAATCATGATATTCTCTGGATGGCAGCCGCTTCGGGAAGCTTGGCTTCGATAGCAAGTGCCATACGGATATCTTTGCGCTACGGCAGTATCGCAACACTGGAAGAGGGATACGGTATCTCGCTTCGCCCCCTTTCGATTTTTGCCTATGAATACTATAGCGGTGACCCCTGTCCCAAATTTATGCCTAAAGCCAATCCTGCAAATCATACTTTTACAGAAAAAGAACGGGATGAGATCTCCAAAATGCAAAAAGCCATCGCGATGATACAGTTCAAACTGGAAGCTCAAATCGTCTTGAGAAACCCACAGTGGGGAATGCAAAATCGTGCGATTCTGGATAAAGTAGACCTTGAAAAAGGTGTTGTTGAGATCGAGGGTGTCGAGTACAAGCTCAACGATACGAATATGAATACACTTTCAAAGACTGAACCGTTCCAGCTCAATAGCGATGAAGAGGATGTGATGCGGCAGCTCCAGAAGAGTTTCATGAAGAGTGAAAAGCTTCAGCGGCACACCAGAATGCTCTATAACCGTGGTGCAGTTTATGCCTGCTACAACAACAATCTTCTCTATCATGGTTGTATCCCTATGGATGAAAATGGAGAGTTTCTGCCTATCAAGCTCGATGAAAACAGCTATCGCGGGAAGGAGCTGCTGGACAAATGCGACTTCTATTCAAGAAAGGGGTTTTTCTCGAAAGATGCCAAAAAACGGGAATTTGGCCAGGATATTATGTGGTTTCTCTGGGCCGGCAAAAACTCGCCTCTCTTTGGTAAAGAGAAGATGACGACTTTTGAGAGCTATTTTATCGATGATAAATCAACGTCAGTCGAGCCCAAAAACTGGTACTATGAATTTCGAGATGAAGAGAAGAGCTGTATCAAGATACTCTCGGAATTTGGCCTTTCGGGCAATGCCAGGATCGTCAATGGACATGTTCCTGTCAAAGTCAAAAAAGGAGAGAGCCCCATAAAAGCAGGGGGAAAACTGATCGTGATTGATGGAGGATTCTCCAGAGCATATCAGGGCGTTACGGGGATCGCAGGATATACTTTGATCTACAATTCAGAAGGGATGGCGCTTGTATCCCATGGACCGTTCATCTCAACAGAGGATTCCATCAAAAACGGCACGGATATCGCCGTATCGACTGAAGTCATCGAAAACTATAAAGAGAGAATCCTCGTCAAGCAGAGCGATGTGGGCAAAAAGCTTTCAGAGGAGATTTATGACTTGAAAGAGTTGTTGTTTATGTATCGTGAAGGGATTATCAAAGAGAAGTAGAGAGGAGGGGCCTGCCCTTCGGTTGTGGCTGTCAATGCATTATCGAAGCGATTCCGCAATCTTGTAAATCGCCATCCCATAGTTCGAGCTGGCATTATAGCGGGTCAGCACGGTGAAGTTTTTGGCGCCCAGCCAAAGTTCGTCGCGGTGGGTGTCGTGGAGCTTGATGAGGGAGGTTTTGGGTTTGTTGAATGTTGTTTTGGGTGTGACACCATACTTTTTGAGAGTCGTGAGGGTGTAGCGGTGTTTGTAGCCGGTTTTGAGTTTGGTGAAGCGCTTTCCTTTGTAGTGTGCGGGTACTGCGACCTGCTTGCCGTTTTTCCACCCTTTTTGATGCATAAATCGCGCGATGATCCCGATGCAGTCTTCGATAGACCAGGGGTCTTTTTTGCCATCTCGGTTGTAGTCCATCGCATAGCGGCGGAAGACGGAGGGCATCTGCTGGACACAGCCCATCGCACCGGCAAATGAGCTTTCGACTTTGCGCGGATCGTAGCCTTGTTCGCGGCAGAGTAGAAAAAAGTGCTTTAGTTCGGAGCGGAAGTAGTGCTGCATACGGTTTTTGTGAAAAGCCAGGGTGCTGAGGGCATCGAGTGTGCGGTAGTCGCCTGTATATGTACCCAGTCTGCTCTCTACCGTGAGAAAACCGACGATGTACTCCGAGGGGACGTGATATTCTCTAGCTGCTTTGTTGAGAAAGCTATGGTGCTTTTGCTTGAACTTTTTGGCCTTTCCGAGGATCTCCGGGGTGAGGACATGGGCCTTAAACCGCTGCCATGTACCGACTGTCGAACCGGCTTTGTAGTGTCCTGTATAGCGGTTGAGCGTATCCCGATCGAGTCTTGCGCTGCGCATCATTTTGGTCATATAGCTGCGCTTGAAGTGATGTTTTTTGACCATCATATCGATAAATTTCTTCGTTTGGGAGAGGGCGAGGAAATCATAATCGACGGGAGGACGATCGTCGTTCGCCAGAAGCAGGAGCGGCAGCAGGAGGAGGATGAGAAGGCGCATCATCTTTGTCATAGTGATCCTTTGGCGGATTTATCCAGTATGATCAGTGCATCCCGATAAATCGGCTCATCGATAAAACCGTATCTCTCGTCCATAAAGCCATTCTCTCCGATCGCCGCATGGCTTTCAAAAGCTGCTTTGATGTGTTTCGCGCGCTCCAGCTCCATGGGATCGGTGCCGAAGAGTTCATTGGCGATCGCCACCTGTGCGGGGCCCATGCAGGCTTTGGATTCGAATCCCATCATCTTTTCTCTTTCGCACCAAGCCCTGAAGGTTTTGGTGTCATCGTACTCCTGAAACATAAAGGAGACAGGCAGGAGCCCCACACTTTTGGCATCGACGAGAAATTTGCTCAGGATGTAGTCGATGGAGGGATTGCCGATCTTGACGATCGACTGGGGGAGATTCATTGAGCTGAGCAGGTCGAGTATGCCCAAATTGGCCGTGGTGAG
Source organism: Sulfurovum sp. (assembly GCA_024763175.1). Taxonomy (GTDB): domain Bacteria; phylum Campylobacterota; class Campylobacteria; order Campylobacterales; family Sulfurovaceae; genus SZUA-451. The sequence goes on along the minus strand of JANTGA010000004.1, from coordinate 40,774 downwards.
CCGTTCGTCTATGCGGAGCCGGGGGAGCGACTGAAAGGCTGTGGCCGTTTCGAGTGAGATATGGAGCTCTTTCTCTTTGGAGAGCAGGGTCAGTGCGCGGGCGATCTCTATCTGGCTGGTGACTTTGGGGATACGGATCGCATCGATGGCGAAATCATTGAGAAAAGCGATCTCCTCAGCACCTCCTTCGTCGATGGGGTTGGTACGGACGATAAGGAGACTCTTGCTTTGTCTGAGGTGGGAGAGGAAGAGGGCGATATTGTGCAGTGCTTCCTGTTTCCTGCTTGGCGCGATGGCATCTTCGAGATTGAGCGTGATCATATCGGCAGGACTTTCGTCGATACGGTTGAGGTGCTTGAGATGTAGCGGATTGAGCATCATATTGGAGCGAAACTGTCTGGGAGAAGCGGGAGCTTTGCGCTGCTTTCCCAAATGCCTGAGTCGTTCATTGACGGGGATCTGTTCTATTTCCTCTAACGCTTCAAATACCATTTTTTATTCCTTTAGTCCGGATTATGGAGAAATCATACACTATTTCGGCTTGGAGATGATGGGTAATGTGTCTTTTGTGTGTGGTCTTAAACAAGTTTAAGCTTCCGCTTTGGGCTTTCAGATTTTCCGTAATCTCCCCAAAGCTTAGCTGAAGTATAATATGATACTTTTTCAAGGGGGTTTTATGCGTAGTTTTTTAATGCTATCAATCGTTGTTTTGTCACTGCTTCAGGCCGAATCGTATCAAGAAGCAAGAGAGTCCTGCAGTGCTTTCAATGATCTCAAACATAGGCAAAACAGTGCTCATCAAAAGCTCAAGATAGGGGAGCGCTATCGGGTCATGCGGGAGCAGAATGACCACTACTATATTACGATTCCCGGAGTAGCGGTACCAAATCGCTGGGTCGAGAAGCGCTGCTTCGCACAAAAATCTGCTGTGGAGTCTGCAAAGCCATCTGTCTACAAGGCAGACAAGAAGCCAGAAAAGAGATACGACGGGCCGAAGCATACAGGTATTGTCAAACCTTCCCATCTGCTTTTGGCGCTGAGCTGGCAAAATGCTTTCTGTGAAACGCACCGCTCCAGAAGAGAGTGCAGGCAGGGTCGTGGCAGCAACAGTACAGATGATCGTTTCGTCCTTCATGGGCTCTGGCCTCAACCTCGAGACAATCAATACTGCAATGTGCCACCAAACCTCAAACAATATGACAAGTCCAAGCAGTGGAATCGTTTGCCAAAGCTGGTGCTGAGTGCTGAAACCAGAAAAACTCTCCTGCAAGTGATGCCCGGCTCCATCTCCAACCTGCATCGCCACGAATGGATCAAGCATGGTACCTGCTCGGGAAATCATGCTGAGGCGTACTTCAAAGAAGCTATCTCTCTGACACGGCAGTTTGCTGACTCAAAAGTAGGCACATTTTTTGCTGCCAATAGAGGGAGAGTGGTCAATCTGAAGCAGGTCCGTGCCAAAGTCGAGGAGAGTTTCGGTAAGGGCAGCGGTAATAAAGTGGAGTTGAGATGCGACCGAGGAATGATCACCGAGCTATGGCTGCATCTCGGCAATAGAAGCAGTGATCTTTCGACGCTGCTGAAAAAAGGTAAAAATATCAGAAGCCGATGCCGACAAGGCAGGATCGACAGAGCAGGATTTCGATGAGTGACCTGGTAGAAATACGAGAGGCGCTGAAGCATAGCAATGTTTTCCTGACCGGCGGTGCCGGCGTAGGCAAAAGCTATCTGACCAATGAAGTGATCTCTGCCTATCGCAAAGAGGGAAAGCAGGTTGTGGCGCTGGGATCGACCGGTGTGAGTGCCGTCAATATTGGGGGATTTACGGTACACAGCTTCTTTGCTTTTGGGATCGCTGCCAATTTTGATGAGCTCAAGATGGGAGACCGGCGAGCCAAAAAGCGGCTTGCGGACCTCAAAAAGATCCTCAAAGCAACGGACCTTATCATTATCGATGAGATTTCGATGATCAGCAGCGATCTGCTCGATATGATCGCCTATCGCCTCAATACGATGGGCTATCTGGGGAAGCTGCTGCTGGTCGGTGACTTCTTCCAGCTTCCGCCCATCCAAAAGCAGCAGCGCAAGGGGCATCTCTTTGGGGAAAAACTCTACGCCTTTGAGAGCAGTGCATGGGAGCAGTTTGATCTGATGGCAATCGAGCTGACTGAAATGAAGCGGACGCAGGATCAGGAGTTTACGCAGATACTTCACAAGATCCGCCGCGGTATCTGTGATGATGAGGTGGTCGCCTATCTGACGAAACTATGGAATCACGAAGAGGTTTATCGGGATGACCCCACCTATCTCTTCGGGCGCAACCTGGAAGTAGAGCAGACCAATCGAGCCAAGATTGACGAACTGGAGACAGATGAAACGATACTCTTTGCCAATATCGATATGTTTGGAAGTGTCCACGAGAAAAAGCTCCTGGGATGGAAAAAGATGTTGCCGATCAGTGAACAGTTGACGCTCAAAGAGGGGGTTCCGATCCTCTTTACAGTCAACAAATGGGGTAAATTTGTAAATGGTGAGCGGGGCATCCTCCGTAAAATCGAAGCGGATCATCTCATCGTTGAAAAAGATGATGCTTTTGTGAGGGTAGAGCGCCATACGTTTGATCTGCTCGATCTGATTATCAAGCCTGATGGCACTATCGAAACGATTTCTCTGGCGTCACTTTCGCAGTTTCCTTTGAAGCTGGCCTATGCTGTCACGATCCATAAGTCACAGGGAATGAGTATCAATAAGCTGGTTTGCAATATGAACAATATTTTTGCACCCAGCCAATTCTATGTCGCAATTTCCCGGGCGATCGATCCCAAAACACTGAAGATTGATTTCGATCGGGGAGATTTGGCACAGTATCTGCAAAATGTCATTCGTGTGGATGAGCGGGTGACGGCCTATTATGATCGGATGGCAGAGAGATAGGCTCTCTCGATCGTTATGGATAGTGTCTCCTGAACCACGCATAATATGCTGCCGTCCCGAGAAAACCTGTCCCGAGAATCACCGTAATCATTTGAAGGCTCAAGCCCCATTTGGCGCTGTAGCCGATAAAGAGAGCGACGAGAACATTGGCAAGCATAAAGAACATATCATTGTAGGAGATGATGCGTCCCATCATTTTGGGGTCAATTGCCTCTTGAATGAGCAGATAGGTATAAGACCAGAGTGTTGTTGTGAAGAAGCCCGCAGCGAAGAGTCCAATCAATCCGAGATAGAAGCCAAACTGGAGCTGTGACCAGAGTATGATTCCCAGGCCCTCCATGACAAAAAACCACTGAAGGGTATTTTTTTGGATGATTTTACTGACAAAGAAAGGGCCTACCGAGAGGGCGATGGCCCGTGTCGCATTCATCCATCCGATTGCCAGCGGTACAGCGATAAGCTCTTTGTAGCTGAAGTCCGCCAGCAGTGTCACCAGCGCATCGAAGGAGGTGAGGCCGAGTGTTGCGTGGAGGAGCACCAGATGGATGATCTTTCTGTTGGAGAGGAAGTAGACAAACCCCTCCTTGAGCATCACCCAGTTACTGCTGTGATGGGTATCCTGAACCATAGAAAGCCGAAGCCCCAGGAGGATGAGCAAGGCGATCATATAGAGGAGGGCATCGATGAGAAATGCCCCGTCAAAACCGATATAGTAGGTCACCAGTCCGCCTGTAGCCATTCCTGAAGCGTAGCAGAGTGACCAGATGATCGAGTGGATCTCATTGGTGTTTTTGAGCATTTCGCCTTTTAGCAGCTTGGGGAATAGAGACATCTCTGCGGAAAAAAGCATCGAAGCAGCCGATGATCTGACAAAGATCAAAACCATCAAAATCCAGACAAACTCCAGAGTGTTGATGAGCATAAAAGAGAGTGTCATCACGATCTCGACCATCAAGAGTACCATCATCAATCTCTTGAAAGGGATACGGTCGATAACGATACCGATGAGAGGAGCGAGTATCACAGCCGGCAGCATCCCCATCGCAGCAACCAGTGCTATGGTTATTTCGTCGGCACCATAAGCCACAAGCATCGAAAAGATGGCAACCTGCGAAAACCAGGTACCGAAATAGGAGATCAGCTGTATCAACGAAAGTCTTGCGACCACAGGGTGTTTGAGAGTCTCGAGATAGTTCACAGATTTATGATGAAGTGATACTGATTTTCAGACGCACAAATCTATTGGCGTCTGCCTCGAACACGTTCGAGGATCCTTTCGAAAGAACCATTCATTTATTCGATTCATCGACCATCGAAAAAACTATCTCTTTTCGATTGAGTTCGTCGATAACCATCTGTATCGCTTGTTTGGCCAGAATATCATCGTGCGAAGCGACAGAGATGGAGACGCGCCAACCATCGCTGTAGAGCTTGGGAAGAGAAGAAAATTCGATGTTTTCAGGCATCTGTTCCATTATATCGATCAGTTCATTCTCTTTGCAGAGTGCAGTGAGTGTATAGCGATAGTAAGCTTTTTTTTGCGGAAATAGTTTTTTGAGTATTCCCTCGACCATCGGGTGACTCATCTCGGGAAATCCCGGCATAAAAAAATAACGCTCATCGAGTGAGAAAGCCGGCATTTTATTTACGGGGTTCTCTATCAATTCTGAGCCCCTGGGGAGCTCCGCCATTCGGATAGGGTGGGGATACGCATCTTTTCCCAGTCTCTCTTCGATGATCGCTTTGGCTACAGGGTGGGTATGGAGATGACCATCTCGCAGGGCGATAGCTACACACTTTCGGGTATAGTCATCGGGCGTGGAACCGATCCCGCCAAAGCTGAAGATTATACTTTTGGGCTGAGAAGCGAGATATTTGAGTGTCTGTACGATGAGGGCAGGATCATCCTCGATGATCAGGGAGCCAGAGAGTTTAAGGCCGTATGAGCCTACGATCTCAGTCATAAAAGCAAAGTGTTTGTCAATCCGTCGACGATTGAGTATCTCTGTGCCGATAATAAGGGCAAATAGTTTGGGATCGGTCATATAAGGCTCCTTGCCGTTGTGAAATGTCCTTACTCTTCGATATAGTTTTTCAGCTTTCGTCCTACTTTGGGATGCTTTAGCTTCTTGATCGCCGAAGATTCGATCTGTCGGACACGTTCTCTGGTCACATTGAGCGCCTTTCCGATCTCTTCGAGGGTACGGTCACTCTCATCTTCGAGAAGGCCAAAGCGCATACGTACGACTGCTTTTTCGCGTTCGTTGAGCTGGTCGAGGACATCATCGATCTGGTTATTGAGATCATCTTTCAATACTTCGTCGGTAGGGCTGAGGGTTGTTCTGTCTTCGATGAAGTCACCAAATCGTCCATCGTCTTCATCGCCGACCGGTGTTTCCAGAGAGACTGGCTCTTTGGTGATCTTGATGACATTCTTGACCTTGTCGACTGAGAGGCCAACCTCTTTGGCGATTGTATCGAGATCGGGCTCTTTGCCTGTCTCCTGAAGATATTTTCGGATGATCTTGTTGATACGGTTGATCGTTTCGATCATGTGGATCGGGATACGGATCGTACGTGCCTGGTCAGCGATTGCTCTGGAAATCGCCTGGCGGATCCACCAGGTCGCATAGGTAGAAAACTTGTACCCTTTCTGATATTCGAACTTATCGACTGCTTTCATCAGTCCGATATTCCCCTCTTGGATGAGGTCAAGGAAAGGGAGACCGCGATTGGTATAGCGCTTGGCTATTGAGACGACCAATCGAAGATTGGACTTGGCCATGCGGGTTTTTGCCCTTTCGCTCTGCGTCTTGCCCTGACGGATTTGATTGAGGATCTCTTCAAGTTTGGCAGGATCGAGGTTGAAACTGTTTTTGCTTGCTTCGCGTGTCTCGAAGAGTTTTTTGATCTCTACATAGGTGCTGACCATTGTCGTTTCAGGTACCGCATTGGAGATATCCTCTTTGTTCATCTTGATGATATTATTGAGAATCTTCTGGTGGTTGGCTTTGAGTGTATCATTGAAGAGCGGCAGTTTGTATTCGAGACGTTTGAGCTCTTTGTCGAAAGAGTCATCACTTTTGAGTGCTGTCTCCATCGCCTTGACAAGCTCATTGATCAGCTTACTGGTTGGTCCGAGGTTGAGCAATGCTTTTTTGAGTTGCTCTTTTCTGAAGGCGACTTTGAGCCTCTCATGAATGATCTTGGTTTCATCAGCACCACTCTCCTGAAATTTATGAAGCTCGTCACGTGCTTTCATCCAATCTTTTTTGTTCTTTTCTAGCAGCTTGAAGCTCTCTACGACCTGCCTGACGCGCTTGTCATCTTTTGGGACCTTTGTGCCTTCTGTGCTCTCTTCTGCCGCCTCGTCATCATCACTGCCGTTGTCTTCGAAACTTTTGAAAAGTTCCTTGACGCGGCGTTCTCTGTTGAGGAGGGGTTCTCTGTAGTTGATGATATAGTCTATGAGATACGGTACAGAGCAGATCGCATCGATGATAACATCTTCTCCCTCTTCGATCTGTTTGCTGAGATATACCTCTTCTTCTTTGGTGAGAAGAGGGATTTTCCCCATTTCACGGAGATACATTCGCACCGGACTATCACTTCGGCTCCACTCAAGCAGCTCTTTTTCTTTGGTGAAGTCGAACTGATCTTCGAGATTGCTGTCCGCTATTTTTTTCCTGGCGCTCGCTCGTCGCTTGCTCTCTTTCAGGGAGAGATATTTGGCATATTCGGAGGCAGAGACCATCCCTATATCGTACTTATTTGAAAATTGTTGTATTTTTTTTGCCTGGGATGCTGTGATTTGCTTGTCAAACTCTTTTGCGATATTCTCAAAAGTGACAACGTCACCCTTTTTCTTACTCATGAAAAGTTCTTCCGTCTGCTTAATGCTCTCTTTCGCTGCCATCGATGAAGCCTTTGTTTGAATGATTTATAAAAGATTAAGATTATACCGAAAAATACTGAATATTTTGCAGCGACAGAGGCGTAAAATTTGTTTATTTTCAAGTTTTTAGCTAAAATGCGGCAAAATTTAGTCTGAAAAGGATGGTGTTTTGCAAGGAAAAGTATGGAAGTTCGGTGACAATATCGATACTGATTTGATCATCGCAGCAAGATATCTCAATACCAGTGATGCCACTGCATTGGCGAAACATGTGATGGAAGACGAGGATCCTGAGTTTGTCAAAAAAATGCAGGAGGGAGATATTATTGTAGCCGGTGAAAACTTCGGTTGCGGCAGCAGTAGAGAGCATGCTCCGATCGCACTCAAGGCGGCGGGCGTCAATGCGGTGATCGCGCCGACATTTGCAAGGATTTTTTATCGTAATGCCTTCAATATGGGATTGCCGATTTTTGAGCTGAAAGAAGCAGATGAGATCAATGAAGGTGATGTGGTCAAAGTCGACATGGATGCCGGTGAAGTGATCAATATCACTCAGGCAAAGCGCTATCAGTTTACACCGATACCTGAATTTATGCAGGCGTTGGTTGATGCGGGCGGATTGATCGAATTTGCCAAAAATGAAATCGCAAGCCAGAAGAAATAAGGAGATTGACGTTATGACAAAAAGTTACAAAATAGGGATCATCAAGGGTGACGGGATCGGTCCTGAGATTGTCGATGAGGCGATCAAAGTATTGGATGCAGTTTCTGTCGCCCAGGGGTGCAACCTCAAATATACCGAGATGCTTCTAGGGGGTGCAGCGATCGATGAGACCGGCATACCGCTGCCTGATGAGACGATCCAGGGTGTCAATAAGTGTGATGCAGTACTCTTCGGTGCGATCGGAGGTCCGAAGTGGGACAACCTGGAGCGGCACCTCAGACCGGAAACCGGACTACTGGGTTTGAGAAAAGCGATGGGCACCTTTGCAAATCTTCGTCCGGCGACCGTTTATGACGAACTAGTCAATGCCTCGACGCTCAAGCCGGGTGTTGTTGAGGGCGTTGATCTGATGGTGGTGCGGGAATTGACAGGCGGTATTTACTTTGGTCAACCCAGAGAACTGCACGAAGAGAAGGCATTCAATACGATGATTTATACCAGGGAGGAGGTACGGCGTATTGCCGAAGTCGCTTTTGAGATCGCGATGAAGCGTCAGAAGCGGATCTGTTCTGTGGACAAAGCCAACGTATTGGAAGTCAGTCAGTTTTGGCGTGAAACAGTCGAAGAGGTTGCCAAAGAGTATCCGGAGGTCGAGCTCACACATATGTATGTCGATAATGCCGCGATGCAGTTGATCCGCGAACCCAAGCAGTTTGATGTGATCCTGACGGGCAATATCTTCGGTGATATTCTCTCGGATGCAGCGAGTATGCTCAGCGGATCTATCGGATTGCTGCCGAGTGCCAGTACCGGCAGGGGTGTCGGACTTTTCGAGCCTATCCACGGCTCCGCTCCCGACATCGCAGGACAGGGGATCGCCAATCCCCTGGCGACCATCTCCAGTGCCAGTATGATGCTTCGTCATGCATTGGGAGAGAGTAAAGCGGCAGATAAAATCGATGATGCGATCAAAAAAGCGCTCAAAGAGGGCTATCGTACCGGTGATATCGCAGATTATGATGCCAAAGAGGTTGTGACCTGTTCCGAGATGGGTGATATTATCGCGGAGTATGCTTCAAAATAGCACTCCAGGTAGAACCTCAGAGAAGTCTGAGGTTCCCAAAAGCAGAAAAGATAGCTACTCTCTGATAGAGGAGAAGCAGTGCAAGCTACGATCAAAAAGATTCCTCTCCTACAGTTTTTCAAAACAACTCCTCCCGAAATACGCAACGATATCACCTTCATAATTGATTTCTTCAAAACAAACTATCATGCCAAATGCTACATTGTCGGTGGTGCTGTTCGTGATTATCTTTTAGGGAAGGAGTGTCAGGATTACGATATTGAGTGTTACAATATTGCTCCGGATGCCTTTGAGGAGGCAATGAAACATGTAGGAGCTGAGGGTGTTGGCAAGAGTTTTTTTGTTTACAAATACCACCGTTTGGATATTGCCTTGCCGCGCAGGGAGACCAAGACAGGTGTAGGACATAAGGGTTTTGAGGTCAGCTTGGTGGCTGAGGAGAGAGAGGCTTCGAGGAGACGGGACTTTACGGTCAACGCACTGATGTATGATCTGGAGCATGAGCAGATCATCGATTATTGGCAGGGATTGCATGATCTGAAAGAGAAGGTATTGCGCGTGGTGGATCCTGTGTCATTTGTGGAGGATAGCCTCCGCGTCCTGCGTGCGATGCAGTTTGCGGCACGCTTTGCCTTCAGGGTAGAGGAGGAGAGCTGCAAACTTTGTCGCGGGATCAGCCTGGATGATCTGCCCAAAGAGCGGATCTTTGCGGAGTTTGAAAAGATGTTCAAAGGAGATTTTCCTCTCTATGGTCTCTACTGTCTCTTTGAGTTGGGGATCGCCGAGCAGCTTTTTTCTGTTGACATGGATCGTAAAAATTTCATGGTACCCGGCAGACAACTGCTGCGCTACCAGAAGTATTTTACTGAAAGATTAAAACCCTACTATTTCCTCTATATCACAGTACCTTGTTGGGGCAGAGAGAGGCAGGCTGTTTTGGAACGTCTGGGAGCGCCGGGGAGCTATTACAAATATATTGCCAATACCCCCCTGCTGCCCCAAAAAATCGACTGTGCTTTTGTTGCCAGAGTAGCTGAGAAAAAGGATATTTCGGATTTTGTGGGCAATTATCATCCTCAGGTAAGGAGATTTGCACGCAAGCTGAATGTATGGGAGCAGCCATTCAGGATCGGGGTGAGTCCCACACAGCTGATGGCAGAGGGATTTGAGGGGAAAGCATTAGGCGATGAGCTCGCCAGACAAAGAGAAGTATCTATCAGGAGGCTTGATGAAGATTGCAGTGAGTTTTAGCGGTGTAGAGTGAGTTGAAACAAAAATTGGTATAATTTTATCAGTAATCAAGGGAGAGAAAATGTCAAAAACAGCACGTGTGTTGATCGATTGTCAGGATGCCAAAGGGCTGGTGTACCATATCAGTAAAGTTTTTTATGATCGGGGTCTTAATATTGACAATAACAGAGAGTTTGTTGACAAGGAGAAGGGTAAATTCTTTATGCGGACAGTGGTCACGGGTGAGTTTGACGTGGTTTCACTACGCAACGAACTGATCTCGGTGGTACCCAGGGATGCACATATCCGCGTGATAGAGCCTCGGCCCAAAAAGATTGTTCTGATGGCGACCAAGGAGTCCCATTGTCTGGGGGATATTCTCATACGCTGGGCAGCTGGTGAATTGGAAGCAGATATCGAAGCAGTGATCTCCAATCATGATAATCTCAGAGAGTTGACCCGACGTTTTGATATCCCTTTCCTTTACATCTCTTCGGGCGATATCGAGAGACGAGAACATGAAAGATTGGTACTCGATGTTCTGGACGGGTTGACTTTTGATTATATTGTATTGGCAAAATATATGCGGATTTTGAGCGCCGATTTTGTCCATCGCTATCCGGAGCGCATTATCAATATCCATCACTCTTTCCTGCCCGCCTTTGTCGGTGCCAACCCTTACAAGCAGGCACATGCCAGAGGGGTGAAGATCATCGGGGCGACAGCGCACTTCGTCACGACAGATCTGGACGAAGGGCCGATCATCTCCCAGGATGTGATCCCTGTCAATCACCGTCTCGAGTGGAAAGATATGCAGCGATCAGGAAGAGACGTAGAGAAGATCGTCCTCGCCAGGGCGCTTTCGCTGGTGCTCAATGACCGCGTCTTTGTCAATGACAACAAAACGATCGTTTTCTAAATGTTTAATATCGTACTTGTCAATCCTCAGATACCCCCAAACACCGGCACCATAGGGCGTCTCTGTGTCAATCTCGATGCCACCCTTCACCTGATCAAGCCTCTGGGCTTTGATATCGATGACAAAGCAGTCAAGCGTGCAGGACTCGACTACTGGCACAAGCTTGACCTGGTCGTCTGGGACTCTTTGGACGATTTTCTCGCTGCTCACCCTGTCGATCGCCATATGCATATGGCGACGACCAAAACAGAGAAACTCTATTTTGATGCCCATTTCGAAAGAGGAGACTATATTCTCTTCGGTTCAGAAACCAAAGGCATCGACGAACAGGTGCTTTTGGAGCACCCAGATCGATGCATCACGATCCCTATGGGCGGTGAGGGACGCAGTCTCAACCTCGGTGTCAGTGTCGGTATCGTCACCTATGAAGCATTGCGTCAAAACTATGAAGGTTTTGAGAAGATCAGCATCGCCAACACATTAAAGGAGTATCTATGAAATTTGGTGACTATCTCTATATCGCAGCCGCGATCCTTTTTATATGGATGACTTTTGTCATCATCCGAAACTATTTTCGCAGCAAGTTCAACGACAAAGGCCAAAGGCTCGATTTGATCGACGAGGAGGAGCAGACTCCAGAAGCCAAATAACTCTCTCAACCTCTCATTAACCAAGATTTGGATAAAATCACAAGACTTAAATAGAGGATAATCAAAGATGACATACCCCCTTCTTATCGAAATCGGCGTTGAGGAACTTCCGGCGATTCCACTACTCAAAATCACCAAACAGATCGAAGCTTCCTGGAAAAATCTGCTCAAAAGCTACAAACTGGAGAGCGCGTTTGAATTTATCTATACACCCAGAAGGCTTGTTCTGAGGCATCAGGCGATTCCCGAAAGACAAGAAGACAGCACCGTCGAACTGATGGGGCCTCCTGTCGTGGCTGCGCTCAGAGATGGAGAGGTCACCAAAGCGGGGGAGGGCTTTGCACGTAAGTGCGGTGTATCCTTCGAGGCACTCGATCGTATCGACAACAACGGCAGGGAGGTACTCTACTTCAAGAAAGAGGAAAAAGGAGAGGAGACAGTACAGCTCCTCGGAGAGATGATCGGTAAATGGATCGATTCGATGGCATTTGGCAAAATGATGCGCTGGGGTGAGCGAAAGGATGAGTTCATCCGTCCGATACGATGGCTCCAGGTGCGCCTGGGTGATGCAGTCGTGCCCGTAGAACTCTATGGGGCAGAGAGCGGAAAAGAGACCTATCTGCACCGTATGGTAAGCTTCGATCCTGTACCCGTCGAGACGATCGCTGACTATGATGAGATTTTGAGGGAAGGTGCTGTGATGCTCTATCCCTCGGAGCGTGAGGCGACGATACATTCCCAGTTTGATGCGCTTGAAGCAAGCGAGGGGATCGTGATCGAGCGGGATCGCGCTTTGCTGGCGGAGATCGTGGCTATTACAGAAAACCCCAAAGCCCTGCTGGGGAGCTTTGATGAGAGCTTCCTTGAGCTTCCTCCTGAAGTGATCATCACGTCGATGAAGGAGCATCAGCGCTATTTCGCCGTCTACGAAGGCAATAGCCTCTCCAATAAATTTATTGTTGTCAGCAACGCCTATACGGAGGATTATAGTAAGGTTGTGGCAGGTAACGAGAGGGTTCTGAAGCCCAGACTTGCCGATGGTATGTTTTTTTACTACAATGATTTGAGAAAGGGACTTTCGACCGATGGCCTGGAGAAGATCCAGTTTATGGATGGCTTGGGTTCACTGAAGGAGAAGATCCGCAGAGAGAGCAATATCGCAATTCGGTTGCTGGCGCGCTATATCGTCCAAGTGAGAGAGGAGACAGACAAAGAGAGTGCAGAGCTTGAGATCCTGATGGATCGTGCTGTCCATCTGGCCAAAGCTGACCTCACCAGTGAAATGGTTTATGAGTTTACGGAGCTTCAGGGCATCATGGGGTACTATTATGCCAAAGCTCTGGGAGAAGATCCGCTCGTCTATACGGCGATCAAAGAGCAGTATATGCCGGTCGGAGAAGGTGCTGAGCTTCCCTCTTCTATCTTCTCTTCGATCGTTGCAATGGCGATCAAGCTCGATACCCTCCTGGGGCTTTTCAGTATCGGCAAGATCCCTACCGGATCCAAAGACCCCTTTGCCCTGAGGCGCGCAGTCAATGGTATCATCCGTATCGTGACGGCTTATGACCTCTCTTTTGAGATCGATGAGGTGATCGAGTTGCTCAAGGGGAACTATCAGTCATTTGATACTGTGCAGTTGCAGGAATTTATCATCGAGCGTATCAATAAATCACTCGATGCCAACCCTTCGGTGATCGCAGCGGTACTCGCTTCAGGTGAAAGAGATATCAATAAAATCGCCAAGAAAGTATCAGCCCTGGAGCGTATTGTCTCCAGTGAAGCCTTCAAAGAGCAGTTCAGTACTTTCAAGCGTGTTGCAAATATTTCAAAAGATATCGATCTGGATCAGGCCCTGCCTATCGACGTGGCACTTTTCAGTGAGGAGGCAGAGGTGATACTCTACAATGCCTACCAGAAAGTGATCAGTCAGGAGTATCCCGATTATAGTAGCCGTCTCGAAGCACTCTTTGGGCTCAAGCCACTGCTTGACAACTACTTTGATGATGTGATGGTCAATGCAGAAGATGCAATACTCAAAAGCAATCGACAAAACATGATCGGTTCTGTATATAAAAGTTTCAGGGATATCGCTGACATCAAAGAGATTTCGGTCTAGATCGGTACTGCTATGACAAAAACATATGATGCCATCGTGATCGGCGCTGGTATCGCCGGGGCATCGGCTGCTTACTTTCTTCGTGAAAAAGGAGATAGGGTTCTGGTTTTGGATAAACAGGGGATCGCCAGAGGCGGCTCAGGAGCTGCAGGGGCTTTTGTCTCGCCGAAGATCGGCAAAGGGTCTCCCCTTCAGGAGTTGACCAATGAAGCCTTCGCCTTCGCCAAAGCATTTTATCAGGACTCTTTTCCGAGCTATTATCATCAGACCGGTGTCGTTCGAATCCCCAAAGATGAAGCAGACGCTGAGAAGTTCTCGCTCTATGAGCCTTTCAATCATCAGCATTACGAAAAACTCAGCCCTGAACCGTTGTCTGATATGGGCATCCATGCTCCATTTGAGAGTTTCTTTTTTGAAGAGGCGGGTCTCTGTGATGCGCCGGCACTCTGCGAAGCACTGCTTGAGGGGATTGATTTTGTTCAGTATGAGGTCAAAGACTTAAGCTACCTGCCTGATCTTAGACGATGGAAAGCGGGAGAGTATCGAGCGAAAAATGTAGTCTTGGCAACCGGATTTGAGGGTGGGCTTGCCGATCTGCGCTATATGGGAATACGCGGTACCTGGGGGACGCGTGGTGATTTTGCTTCGAGTTATCGGCTTGGTGTAAGTATGCATCAGTCGATGTCTGTCTCTGCAAATCTCGACGGTGTAATCAAACTGGGGGCCACGCACGAAAAGTCAGTTGTATCCCCTGTAGCGTGCGAGGAGGGGCAGGCGCTCAGTCTGCGCGAGAAAGCAGCTGCACTGGTCGATGTCTCTGATTTTGAATTGATTGAGACATTTTGCGGGATGCGTGCCGGAAGCAGGGACTATTTTCCTCTTCTGGGTGATATCATCGATACAGATTATATGCTGGAGCACTTTCCTGCAGTGACGAGAGGAGCAAAGCCATCCTTGCACTATAGAGAAAATCTATATATTTGTAACGGGTTGGGAGGCAGGGGATTTGTCTTTGGTCCCTTGATGGGGAAAATGCTTGCCGAGCATATCATTGACGGCAGCGAGATCGATCCCCGTGTCGATGCCGACAGGCTCTTCCTGAGATGGTGCAGGCGCATACTCACGGCTTCTCTTTGAGCAGGTCAATGAGCTTCCACTTAGGCTCCTCTTTGATATCCGGAAAGCCGTCGAGCAGCTCCTGGGGTTGAAATTTCGGCTTGTAGGCAAATGCTTTGCAGCCATCAACCCAGTAGCCCAGGTAGATCCACTCCAAGTCGAGAATATCAGCAAGATTGATCTGGTAGAGAAGTGAATAATTTCCCAGAGAGAGTTTGGCATAGTCAGGATCATAGTAGAAGTAGATCGAAGAGATTCCGTCATCCAGAATATCGATCAGATCAACACCGACCAGTTTTTCATCTCTGATATAGAGGACCTCCTTTCCAAAGTCCTGAGCGCCATCTACGAAATTTTCGTGATACTCTCTCTGAGAAATCTCCCGAAAAGTCCAATCATCCTTGTTGTGCTTGTGGGCATGGTATTTGTTGTAGAGATTGATATGGGCCTGGGTCATGCTTGGCTTCTGGACGATGATCTGGGTCTCTTTGTTTCGCCTAATGGCGCGACGCTGAGACTTGGTGTAATGGTAGTCATTGACATTGATTCGTACACTTTTGCATTCGTTGCAACCCTGGCAGATAGGATGAAAGTAATATTTGCCAAAACGCCGCCATCCCCGACTGATCACAGCAGAGGCAAACGTTTTGCTTGCATTGGGTACATATTTATAATGCATTCTCACGGATCTTCCGGGCAGGTAGGCACACTCGTAATCAAGCATGGAAAAGTCAGTCGATGGTGGATTGAGAAGATTGTGTTTTTCATTCATAATTGCGATTTTACCGAAATTAGATAAAATACGATATCGTTTGCCGTATCAGGGGGTGTATTATATTTCTTTATCAGCCTGCAAGTGGCTATCGATACAATAGCGATTCGATTTTTTTATATGATTTTGCCGCTTCGTTTCAGCCAAAGGGTGCATTGCTGGATGTGGGATGCGGTGTGGGTATTCTTTCACTTCTTTTGAGTCGTGATTTTGCATTGAAGACGACGATTATCGACAAACAGGAGAGGATGCTGGCCTATGCCAGGCATAATTTTGAACTCAATCATCTCAGCGTTGAGGCAGATTTGGGTGATTTCCTCTCCTGGGAGAGTCAAGAGAGGTTTGACTTGATCATCTCCAATCCTCCTTTTTATGACAGTGCAGTAACGCAGAGTGAAGAGGAGCATCTCAATATTGCCCGCTATGCGCATCATCTCCCCTTTGATGCATTTGTGCAAAAAGTAAAAAAGCACCTGAAGCCACGAGGGCGATTCATATTTTGCTATGATGCAAAGCAGATAGACAGAGTGTTGAGTGATTTGACGGCAAACAACATCAACCCCGAAGTCATACGTTTCGTCCATGCCAAGATAGAAAGAGAGTCGAAGCTGATGATGATCGCAGCGAGGATGAACTCCCGATCGATGACACGAGTGATGCCGCCATTGATCGTATTTGATCAGGAGAGCCGATATCTTCCTGAAGCCAGCAGGGCTTTTGAGATGGCAGGAACACATAGCATCAAGGGTGAATTATAGGGTAGCAGCAGTAATGATGCGGTCATCAAAGAAGGAAATAAATTGGAATATTTGAACAAAGAGGGCTACAGCTATCGATTCGATCCCTCTGCCTGTGCCTCCTGCGGGGGGCATTGCTGCACAGGAGAAAGTGGCTATATTTGGGTAAAATATCATGAAATAGAAGCGATAGCGGCATTTTTAGAACGAAGTGTCGAGGATTTCGCTACAATATATCTCAAAAAAGTCAAACATCGCTATAGCCTCATCGAAAGAGAGAGGGAAGTTGAAAAAGATTTTGCCTGTATCTTTTTTGATGACAGCCTGAAGCGATGTTCGATCTATCCGGTGCGTCCGCTTCAGTGCCGCACCTTTCCCTTTTGGGATCAGTTTAAAAATAATAGAGAAGAGGTACAAAAAGAGTGTCCGGGAATCATCATCGAATAATATTGGCACTGCTTTTGTTTTTTGGGGTTGGCTATAGTGCTGCTGCTTCAGAACTCTCAGCCAAACAGACGAAAGTAGCACATGCACAGACACTTCGGAGTCAAGATAAAAAAGAGATTGTTTGGATAGAGGGACTCAGCGAGGATGAGTGGATCGTCAGGGCGATTTGGCTTGAAGAGAATGGTGCCTACGAAAAGTGTGGCGAAATCTATAGCAAACTCTATGCCGCAACCGGAGATAAAGAGTATCTCTTCAAAGAGGTGAGCAGTAGTATTTACAGCAACACCCATATCAGCCAAAGCTTAAAGAAGCTCCAGGCATGGAGCACCGAGCATCCCCATGATCTTGTAGGGAGAAGATTGCTCCTGGCGCTCTATATGAATATCAAATCATTCGATAAAGCTGCCAAAATCGGCAACTATCTACTAAAGCACTCTGAGAAGGATTCTGACCTGGAACTTGCAGCAAATCCCTACCTTTATTCGGGTGAATATCAAAAAGGCATCAAGCTCCTCAAAAAACTCTATCGAAAAACAAAAAATGAAAATATACTGTTGAAGATTGCAGCGATCGAAACACAATATCTCAATGAGCCCAAAAAAGCTATCCGGATGCTGGAGACACATCGACGCATCGAAGATGCCTCTCCCAGTGTTTATAAAATGCTGATCGATCTCTATATCAAAGAACAGAATATAGATCAGGTGCTTGAAATGTATAAAGCGCTCTATGAGAAAGAACAGAAGAGTGAGTATCTCAGTAAAATCATAGAAATCTATGTCTTCAATCATAATTTTGGCGCTCTGATAAAATTTCTTGAATCAAACCATGCCAATGATGAAATACTCTACGATCTCTACAAAAAAGAGAAACAGTACAAGAAAGCGGTGAAACTTTCAGAGAGTTTTTATCTCAAAGACAACAACCCGCATTGGCTGGCAGAGAAGGCGATCCTGATTTATGAGGCTGCGGACAACAAGAATGACCCAAAAATGCTTGATGAATTGGTCTCGCTCTTTGATCAGGCATTTGCACTCGGAGTTGATGACAGTGTCTATCTCAACTACTACGGCTATACGCTGATCGACAAAGAGATCGATATTGATAAAGGTTTGGAGATCATCGAGAGAGCCCTGCAGCAGCAACCTGATAACAGCTATTATCTTGATTCAAAAGCCTGGGGCTATTACAAGAAGGGCGAATGCCTGAAAGCCTATGCGATTATGGAAAAAGTGGTAAGAAAAGAGGGCTTGAAAGAACCGGAAATCAAAGCGCACTGGGAAAAAATTCAAAAGTGCCAAAAACCTGTCATTGTAGGCAGCAGATAGTGAATTGCCTGGTGCGGCCATCATAGCACCTATGAAAACAAGACTAGACAAGCAAGGAAACAGTGTGGCAAAAATTTTGGATGAAATTATCAAAAAGACAAAAGAGGATCTGGAGATACGCAAAAAAGAGTATCCCTTGGAGTGGCTGGGCCGCTCACTGAGCTTCAATCCCTTCGTTCCCAAGGATGTGCAGAGTGCTCTGCGCTCGACGAAGGAAAATCCTTATCGCATCATAGCTGAAGTGAAAAAAGCCAGCCCCAGCAAAGGAGTGATTCGTGAAGATTTTGATCCGGTCCTCATTGCGCAGCAATATGCACAAGGAGGTGCTGATGCACTCTCTGTCCTGACAGAGCCTCATTTTTTTCAGGGAGATAAAGAGTATCTGGGAATGATCCGCCGATACGTGGGTGTGCCGCTCTTGAGAAAAGACTTTATTGTCGATAAATATCAGTTGGTTGAAGCATTGGCTTATGGGGCGGATTTTGTACTGCTGATTGCTAAAGCGCTGAGCAGAAAAGAACTCAAGGATCTCTATAACTATGCACTGCATCTTGGACTGGAGGTACTCGTCGAAGTCCATGACAAATCGGATCTGGTCAAAGCGATCTTTGCCGGTGCAACGATCATCGGGATTAACCACCGAAATCTTGAAACTTTCGAGATGGATATGAGCCTCACTGAAAAGCTCATTCCTCTCATCCCCAATGGCAAAATCATCGTTGCCGAGAGTGGTATCCATGATCACGAAACTGTTGTGGAGCTCAGCAAAATCGGTGCAGACGCCTTTCTGGTCGGAGAGCACTTCATGCGCCAAGACGATGTGACCGCTGCAATAAAGCAATTGAAATATGGCAACTAAGTCGGTAGACGCGAAATGATTCGCGTCTACCGGTTATGCCAGTAGTTTTTTGACGATCTGATTGATCCGCCCGCCATCGGCACGATTGCCTACAGCACTTTTGGCGGCGCCCATTACCTTCCCCATATCTTTCATGCTGCTCGCACCGGTAGAAGCGACGATTTCCCTGAGGATACGCTCAAGTTCAGCATCACTCATCGGTTCAGGAAGATAACTCATCACAAGAGCCAGCTCTGCTTCATCTTTGGCGACGAGATCATCTCTGCCGGCATCTCTGAACTGCACGATGGCATCTTCGCGCTGTTTGGCATATTTCATCAGGATCTTTTCGACGATGGCGTCATCGGCATCGATACGTTGATCCACTTCGATCTGCTTGATTGCCGCTTGGATGTTGCGCAGTGTATCTCTTTTGGCTGTTTCTTTGGCTCTCATCGCTGCTTTGATATCATTTTTGATCTGTTCTTTCAGTGTCATAGCGTTCCTTCTTCTCTGTTTTCATTTTTCTCTAGCTTCAGGGAAGCAGAGTTGATACAGTATCGCTCACCGGTTGGTGCAGGCCCATCCGGAAAGACATGGCCCAAGTGGGCACCGCATGCTGCACAGCGTACTTCTGTACGTGTCATGCCAAATGTGACATCTTTGACATATTCGATCGCCTCCTTCTTGAGAGGCTGAAAATAGCTCGGCCATCCTGTTCCGGAGTCAAATTTGGTATCCGAAGAGAAGAGCGGTGTATCACAGCATTTGCAGTGATAGATACCTGAGGCTTTTTCATCCCAATATTCATTTTGAAAAGGTGGTTCGGTACCATGGTTGAGGCAGACATTGTATTCTAAGGGACTGAGTTCTTTTCGTAATACATCACGGTCGAGTTCGATAGGGTAGGGCATAGTGATCCTTCTTAAATATTTTAGCCATCATAGCGAAATTTTTTTAATTGACGTAATGCTATTTTTTAGTAAAGTTATTAGAGGTGCTCTTAAGCTACATTCTCCTATCATGTGCGTATTATTTTTGGAGCACTTATGACACTTTTTCAACTCATTCTTTTTATTGCAGCGTTGGTAATCTTTTACCTTTTTTTCAAAAAACTTTTCAGTGAAGATTATCCCAGACGGGGTGTTGATTTTGAAGCGGAAAATGCAGATGCACAGATCGGGGGGATCAGCCGCCCTGACAAAATCTTTTCGCAGCCCACAGCCAAACCGAACCGTATTGATGAACTACTCTCTATAGCAGACGAGTCAGTGAAAAAAGAGGATATGCTTGAAGCCAAGAAAGCGCTGCAGAGTGCCTTGATACTGGAGAAGAACAACCCCGACATTCTCAGTCGATATGCCTATGTTCTCAATACCATGAATGACTTTGTCGGCGCGAAAGCGTCTTATCAGAAAGTCTTGGAGATGACGCCGGACGATGATATGGCAGAAGCTGCTCTGGCCAATGTCCTGCATCGTTTGGGCGAAGAGACAGAATCGGTGGCACACCATCAGCGGGCTATCGAACTTGACCCCGAATATGCACCGCACTATTTTAATTATGCCAATACGCTTTATGATGCAGGCGAAGGCGAAGAGGCACTGAAAAATTATCAAAAAGCCTATGCGATCGATCCTTCACTGAAAGAGGCCAAAGAGATCATCGAGAAGCTCAATAGAGGCGAGAAGCTGTGAGTGTATGTTTTGTCGATGAGGTTGCTACTCGCGAGATTTTGTTGCGTGTGACCAATGTTTGTGGTGAATGTTACTGTGATCTCAAAGAGGGAGATCCTATCTACTATGATCTGGAGCACTATCGCTATCTTTGTGAAGTGTGTTATGAGAAGATCAAAGAAGAGATGAATGATCAGCGTGAAGTATTCGAAGAGGGAGGACTTTTCGAACTTTAGGGCCCCTTTTAGTTTTTTTCTGATTTTTGTTCTTGATCGATCCTCTTTCTGGCAACCAATGCAGCTTTCATTGTTTTGTTGCCATGAGGGTCCCTGTCCCAATATTCACGAAGGTGAATGATCTCATAATCACGTTCAAATGCTGATTGAAGCTCGCCCTGAGCCAGTAAAAAGGCGGGGTTGGAGGGCGCTTTTTCATTTGCAGGATGATAGAGAAACGTTTCAAAAAGGAAGATCCCCCCTTCGGTCAAGGCATGTGTGATCGGTGCAAAAAGTTTCCGTTCGAGAAAATAGGTGCAGATGACCAAGTCATACTGTTTTTTGGGTAGTGTATCATGGTCGAAATCGACCACTTTGGGATCAATAGAAGGAGTATTTCGAAGTGACTCGATCGCGACATCACTGATATCCAAGGCATCCACCTCAAAGCCCAAAGATGCGAGGTATCGGCTGTTTCTCCCCATCCCGCACGCGATATCAAGCGCGCATTTACCCGGAGACAGCTTGGCATACTGTACGATTAGCTCAACAGGCTGATCGGAGGGAAGTCTGCTTCTGTACTTCTGATCCCAACGTATTTTATCTTCAGTTGCCACTGCTTGCCATTGACGCTATCGGGTGATATTGACATCACAGAGAGATGCGGTGACAGTCGTAGAAAAAGCGATACTGACATCTCTCCAGGTTTTGCCTTTGTGCAGCTCATAACAGCTCTTATTGATGGAAGCCAATGCAGGAAGCGCCATGAAGTCACCCAGATCGATTGTGCCGCTTGCCTCGAAATACTCTTTTTCGTAATGGTACTTCATAGGAATCAGCAGAGATTTTCCATTCATGGTGATCATGACATCCATGATGCCTGTTCTTGGTTGGCCTTTACTGTAAGGATCGGCTTGGATCGATTGGATCTCCCCTTCTATTTTATTTTGAGACATTTTATTGAAGAAAAACTGTACCAGTTTGATATCCCTGTCAGCATTCCCTGTATCAACCCCCTTGGTATCGATTGTGACTTTGGAGCCGACAAAGAGCTCTTTGAAATCTTTGCCTTCCAGTGAGGCAGGTGTGTAGTTGACAGCAGTAAATTTACCCCCTACGCCAATCTTGCCCAGTGTTTTGTATGCTTTCCAGTTGACATTGATATTTTTATTTTGGGTCAACAGGCAGTCGCCCGCATTTCCCATCGTATAGAGCACTGCAAGTGCCAAGAGTATTTTTCTCATTCTTTCTCCTTAGTGTTGTTTTGATCTGAACTGTTTTGGTCAGAAGAGGCGGCTGTCGTGTTGTTGTCGGCTACCTCTTGGGCCAGAGTTTGCAAGGCGATACTGACTTTATTGATGATCGCCAAGCATTTTTTGTCTTTGATGTTGTGTTTCAAGCTGTAGTACTCGGGATTGGTATATGAGAGCCAGTAACGTCCCTCGTAGTCAGAATAGAAGAGCATTCTCAGAGGCAGATCCATGCCCATGCTTTGGTTGCACTTCATCAGAGCAGTTCCCATTTTTGGATTGCCAAATACGACAAGCGTTGTCGGATCGAGTATCATCTCCGCATTTTTGGCATTTTGGGCATGGTCTATCACTTGAAAAATAGAGAGGCCATTCTCATCAAGTATTTTTTCAAAACGGTCTACGCTCTCCTTGACAGGATGGCTGCACTGCACTGTTTCGATAAAAGCCCCCTTTTTATTTTCGCATCCCGAAAAAGCGATCAGGAGCAGCGCTGCTGCGGCCAATACTATTTTTTTCATTTTCTTTTCCTCCTATACATTAAATCTGAAGTGCATCACATCGCCATCCTGGACGATATACTCCTTGCCCTCCAGACGCATTTTCCCAGCCTCTTTGGCACCGTTTTCTCCCCTATTTTCGATGAAGTCTTTATAAGAGATCACTTCTGCGCGGATAAAGCCCTTTTCAAAATCATTATGGATAACAGCTGCGGCTTTGGGTGCGGTGGTGTTTTGGTGGATTGTCCAGGCACGAACCTCCTTGACACCTGCTGTGAAGTAGCTCATCAGTCCCAGTTTGGCAAATCCTTTGCGGATGATCTGGTCAAGGCCGCTCTCATCGACCCCCAGTGATTCAAGCATTTCGGTTTTCTCCTCTTCATCGAACTCTACCATCTCCTCCTCGACTTTTGCGCAAAGTTTAATCACTTCGGAGTTTCTGGCTGCAGCGTATGTTCTGAGCCTCTGGACATATTTATTGTCTTCTTCGAGCCCCTCCTCATCGACATTGGCACCATACATGATCTCCTTGCCTGTGAGAAAACGCAGATCGCGATCCATCAGCTTGAACTGATCTTCTTCTCTTTGGGGGAAAGTCGATACAGGATTTCCCTCTTCGATATGGGTTATCAGTTTCTGGGCGATCTCAAGTTGTGCTTTGGCGTCCCGGTCATTTCCCCGGGCTTTTCGCTGGAGGGATTCGATCCGCTTCTCAACTTGATCCATATCTGAAAAGAGCAGCTCCTGCTCTATGATCTCAACATCCCGGATCGGATCGATCGAGCCTTCAACATGGGTAATATTCTCATCTTCAAAACAACGAACGATCTGCAGGATCACCTCCGTCTCTCGGATATTGGAGAGAAACTTATTTCCCAGCCCTTCTCCTTTGCTTGCTCCTTTGACCAGCCCAGCGATATCGACAAAGTCAAGTGTGGAAAATTGGATTCTCTCCGGATTGACGATTTTGGCAAGCTCATCGAGACGATTGTCAGGTACCGGTACGACTGCTTTGTTCGGCTCTATCGTACAAAAAGGATAGTTTGCACTCTCCGCGTTCTGTGCTTTTGTCAGTGCATTGAATGTTGTCGATTTCCCAACGTTTGGCAATCCTACCAATCCTATTCCTAATCCCATCTTTTGTTGCTCCTGTCTCTTTGTAATATTTTGGAGATTATATCCAAAGGGTGCTTTTGGAGCACTGCTGATACACGTAATCATAAAATTAAAAAGTTTTTCAAGGTGAATATGGCTATACTAAAATGATTAGATGTGACGCTAATTTCTATAGATAAGGAGTGTATGAATGTCAACACAAAAGAGTCCAAATTTTACCAAATGGTTAAAGCGAATCATTGTTATACTGATTTTTCTGGAGATTGTCTATCTGACACTCTTCAATATTTTTCTAAATACAAGCGATGCGCAAAAACGGATTAATACAATCGAACCTGATAAGTTTCAAATCCAATGGGAGAGTGCATGGACGCCATATCCCTTCAGGATACATGCAAAAAATCTTACGATTAAAGGTAACTCAGGATCGAAGGAGTGGCAAGCTGATGTGCATACTGCTTCGGCTACTCTTTCATTGCCTTCCTTGATGCGCCACGAAGTAAAAGTGTGTAATGTCAAGCTGAAGGATATAACATATACCCGACAAGCGGCCACATCTGCTGCTGCGCCTCTCACTGCAATCAACAATGAGGATAATAACAGTCTGACGGGAGCAGTAGAGGGAGATGAAAAGAAGAAATCCCCATGGGATTTTGTCCTGAGTGGGGTGAAGATCTGCGGGCATCATACACTCAAGAGCAGTCGATTGGCGGGTGTGCTGGAGGGAAAGATCGATACCGACCTCGAGATCAATACAAAAAACGGTCTCCTCTCTGTTGGTGATGGCAAAATAAGTATTACGATCAATACATTGAAAAATGATAAAGATCAAGAGATAGTAAAAGAGGGTAAAATAGAGAGCCGGTTCACGATCTCTCCTGTCGCATTCAAAGAAAAGAGGCGAGGCGAGCTACTGCCCTATCTGGCGCTGGATGCCGCCATCACTGCACAGATGAAAAATTTGGATATCTTTGATACGCACCTGAAGAAGAGCAGGGGGATTGGACTGAGCGGGAAGGGAGCATTGAAATGTGCGATTCACCTCAAAAACGGCAAGCTGCTTCCCGGCAGCAGATTGCAGATAGATGCCGATAAACTCTCTGCGGCCAAGCGTGACTATATGCTGCGTGGCGACGGAAAGATCATCGCATCTGTCACACAGAAGCACCCGGAGACCCTGGAGGGCAAGATCCTTTTTGCCAACTTCCAGGCTTACCGTTTGGGAACGGAGCATGCACCAGGCGATAAAACAGAGACAATGCTCTTCCGGGGCAAAGGTCTCACTGTCGATTCAAAAGCAAGCTCTCAGCTCTATCCGAAGGTTTCCAAAGAGCATTTTCCCTCTTATCTTCAGCTGACACTCTCTCCTGTCGCTATCGATAATCTGGCACTTTTGCAGCCATACATTCCGGAAAAATGGCACATGAACCTTGAAGGCGGAAAAGGTGTATTGGAGGGCAGGATAGAAGCCAAACAGCAAGGCCTGAATGCCACACTGGATCTACACTCAAAAGACAGCAGGATAGCTTTTGACAAGCAGCGTCTACGCGCTGATCTGGATCTGTCGGCAAAAATCAAGATTCCTCTGGCTCCGTCACTTCATGCTGATTTGACAGGAACCCGCATCGCACTTAGTAATATAAGACTTTTTGACAAAAACAGTTCGAGTCAAAGCGTATCAAAACCGTGGAATGCAAGTATGGCGGTCAAAGAGGGAATGGTCATACTGCCGCTTCCAAAAAAAGGCAGTGCTGATTCGCTTCGGGCACTTTTGAAACAGTATAAAGTCAAAGAGATACTCTCCAAAGCAGATGGGGAGCTCAAAATGACAGGTGATATTTCTCAGCTGGCATGGCTCAATCGCTTCTTGAGGCATTCTCTGGATGCTTCTTTGTCCGGCAGTGGTACCCTGGATGCTGATGTAGTGATCAGGGAAGGAAAATTTTCCCAGAATAGCAGAGCGAGGATAGATTCCAAAAATCTCGAAGTTGGTCTGCTGGATTATCAATTCAAGGGTGAAGGAGGTGTCGTGATCGAGAGGCGAGAGGGTACAGAAAATCCTGTCACCTACGCTCTGGAGTACAAAGACGCCTTGATGAAGCACAAGAGTGAAAAAGAAGCGATGATCGATGATGTCGTGATGAGACTCGATCGAACAGGGGGCGGTTCGGATTTCCACGGTTCGAGATGGGACAAGCCGCTGCACCTGCAGATCACATCGGCTCATGTCATAAACGTTTCACTCTACAACCAATACTTTCCCGAAAATTCACCGATTCGCTTTCTCGAGGGAAGTGCCGACCTGAATGCCGATATTGTCCTGAAGCCGCACAATGCTCAGGGCTCTATTTATCTTACTACCAAAGCGATGAAGATGAAGGTGGACGACCAGACGATCGCCGCGAGATTGCGTGTCGATACGAAGATCGCCGGAGGAGAGCCCAGGGCGATGCACTTTGATATCACAGGCTCTTCGATCGTGCTCGACCAGGCAAGCGTAGCCGGCAAGACAGTAGACTACAGTCAGGATGGCTGGCGTGCCGATATCAATCTCACAAAGGCTGATATCGTTTGGAAAAAACCGATTCAACTAAGATCCGAAGTGCTTCTGGCGATCAAAGACTCCAGACCGATTGTTGCAATGATAGACAACCAGAAAAGTAAGTTTGCTTTCCTCTCCAAACTTCTGATCGTAGAAAATCTGCAGGGAGAAGCCAAGATCAATATGGAGAAGCATACGATCATGGTCCCCTATGCGTTTGTCAAGAGTGATCAGATCAATATCGGTGCCAAGGGTATCATTGAGCCCTTACGCCGTGATGGCATCTTCTTTTTCGGACAGAAAGGTATCAAGGGAACGATGGAGATCAAAGGCGGCAAGAGAAGTTTTGATATTTTCACGGCACAGAAGCGTTTTGACAATTATGTGATCCCTGCTCCCACAGCAGTCGATCAGCCATAATCTTGGAGCAGGCTGGAGCGGAGGGGTCAGTGTCCTTCGCCTCTGGAGAGTTTTTCCAGTAGTCTGAGCAGCAACCTTACGCCTGCCCCGGATGCACCGCTGGGATTTTCCCCCCAGGCATGCTCGACGAATGCCGGTCCGGCGATATCGATATGTGCCCATTTCTCTTGATGCGCTTCATCGATAAACTCCGAGAGGAACATGCCCGCCGTGATCGCACCGCCGTAGCGGGTATTGGAGATGTTACTCATATCGGCTACTTCACTTTTGAGTGTTTTTCCCAGGTAGCGATTGAAGATCAGTTTGCTTGCCATTTCGCCGGAGATTTTGTCAGCAGCGTTGAGTACCATATCGACAGGTAGGTCGCTGTTGCCCATGACGCCTGAAGTATAGTGTCCGACACCGACAACACAGGCACCGGTAAGGGTCGCCATATCGAAGAGATAGTCCGACTTGACCTCCTGCTGAGCATAGCAAAGTACATCGGCAAGCACGAGGCGTCCCTCAGCGTCCGTGTTGCGTACCTCGATGGTTTTACCATTTTTGGCCACGAGGATATCATCAGGCTTGTAAGCATCTCCTCCGATCATATTTTCGACCGCCCCGATGAAGCCATGGACTTCGATGGGAAGATTCATTTCAGAAACAGCCTTAAGCAGCCCCAGTACGGCAGATCCGCCGCTTTTGTCTGCTTTCATCGTGACCATATAGTCTGCAGGCTTGAGACTCAATCCGCCGCTATCGTAGGTCAATCCTTTGCCGACGACTGTGACGACTGCTTTGGGATTTTTGGGCTTATGGGTCAGATGGATCACTCTGGGTTTGTGACGACTGGCGCGCGAAACTGCGAGCAGGGCGTTCATCTTCTCTTTTTTGAGTGCTTTTGTTTTGAGTATCGTGCACTTCAGATCATTCTCTTTTGCCAGATCCAGTGCGATGCTTGCCATGACTTCAGGATAGCAGTCATCCGGGGAAGTATTGACGATTTCACGGGTAAAGTTGGTAGCATTGGCTGCGATCTGGGCATTCAGGAGTGCTCTGGAACAGCTCTCTTTGCTGAGCTCGTAGCTATGATACTCTTCGAGTGAGATGTAGATCTCTTTGAGCTTTCTAGGTGTTTTTTTGCTCTTGTAGGCATCGAAGCGATAGCCGCCGAGGATGATCCCCTCGACCATTGCTCGCAGGACTGCAGTACAGTTGGGGTGGCTCATATAGCTGCCGATTTTGGCACTTCCAAATTGTGTACCGTTTAGCGATCGAATCGCCATAGCGACAGCAGAGCGGATGTCGCCGCTCTTGAGACTCTCGGAACCGACATAAAGTCTCTTGTTTTCGGCCAGGAGAGATATCTCTCCGTGCGAGGCTTTAAATCCTGCCTTTTCCAGCGTCTTTTTGTCTTGGACGAAGACGTGATCGAGATCCTTGTTGATGACGATGATGATCTCAAGATCTGCTTTGATAGCGTTGAGTTTTTTGTCTGTTAGTTTAAAATTCATTTTTCCTCTTTTGGTGATAGTTATTTTTCGGGTGTACGACTTTAGTCATACCTGTAAGCTGATGATAATAGACTATTTGAACTTATCGCTTAAAATCTGTTGTGCCTGAATCATATCTTTGTCTCCGCGTCCGGAGAGGTTGACGAGGATGGTTTTGCCCCGGATCTCTTCAGGTTTCATCTTCTTGAGATAAGCGACAGCGTGCGAGCTCTCAAAAGCAGGGATGATCCCTTCTGACTGAGAGAGCCAGACGAAGGCATCAAGAGCTTCATCATCGGTGATGTGGTTGTAGGTAGCGATTTTTTTATCTTTGAGTAGGGCGTGCTCAGGTCCGATCCCCGGGTAGTCCAAACCTGCCGAGATGGAGTGTGCTTCCTGCACCTGGCCGTCTTCATCCTGCAGAAGGTAGCTCAGCTGACCATGCAGAACACCTGGCGATCCTTTGGCGAGTGAGCAGCCATGCTTGCTGTCGAGACCAAATCCTTCTGCCTCGATACCAATACATTCGACGCTCTCCTCTTCAAGGAAGTGGTTGAAGATACCCAGTGCGTTGGAGCCGCCGCCGATACAGGCGATGACTTTGTCAGGCAGGCATCCTTCGGCATCGTTGAGCTGTGCTTTGGCTTCCCATCCGATAACTGACTGGATATCGCGTACCATCATCGGGTAGGGGTGAGGTCCTGCGACAGTACCGATGACATAGAAGGTATCGCGTGCGTGCGTGACCCAATGACGGATCGCACCATTCATGGCATCTTTGAGCGTTTGGCTACCCGATTCAACAGCATGGACTTTGGTCCCCAGCAGCTTCATTCGGAAGACATTGAGCTCCTGACGTATTACATCCTTGGATCCCATAAAGACTTCGCACTTCAGTCCGAAGAGCGCCGCGACTGTGGCAGTGGCTACACCATGTTGTCCCGCTCCTGTCTCGGCAATGATCTTCTTTTTGCCCAGTTTTTTGGCCAGCAGTGCCTGGGCGATGGTGTGGTTGATCTTGTGCGCTCCGGTGTGGTTGAGATCTTCGCGCTTGAGATAGATTTTTGCATCGAGCTCTTTGCTGAGATTTTCTGCAAAGTAGAGCGAGGAGGGGCGACCCACATAGTTTTTGTAGTAGTAGTCCACTTCGGACCAGAATGCTTTGTCAAAACGAACGGCTTCATAGTCCAGCCTCAGCTGCTCCAGTGCCGGCATCAGTGTCTCAGGGACGAAACGCCCACCATAGATACCGAAGTGACCCAACTCATTGGGATCGAACGGTGAGGGTTTGGGGATATAGACATCATTTTGCGGATTATAGTTTACTTTCATGCATACTTCTTTTATTTGTAGTGGAGAGATTATAGCAAAGAGTCTATATTTGTCTCCTTGGTGCGGTCGTGTCTCCGGAATAGATTGGGTCGACATCCTCGACCCCTGCGACAGTTTTTACTCTGCTTTAGTAAAACATATTTTGATACATGCTCTCAGCCCAAGCATAGGCGACTCTGGCATCGCCCAGGCCATTGCTCTTCCATGCTTCGTCAGTCATCGAGTTTTTGAAGCGCATTTTACCTTTTTTGTCATAGTCGTACTCGGTATAGAGAGAGATGCACTCCTGGGGTTGGGTGCGCAGAAGGGAAAAACATGTCGTGACAGGAGATCGCCATATCGGCTTTTTCCCATGGATCTCGTCAGCGATCATTTGTGCGACGTTGATCCCTTCTGAAAATGCCGTATTACCCGACTTGGAGAAGCCCATGGGTCTGGCATCACCGCAGACATAAATATGGTCACTCCCCTTGACCTTATAGCTGTACTGGTCGATATCCGACTCGACCCTGTTGTAGGGAGTCTGTTTCACCATCCCCAGCTTTTCAAGTATGTAAGGGGATTTGACATTGGGATAAAAGGTTGCATCCTCAAATGATATTTCATCAAAGTCAGTCTCTACGATCTTTTTTTCCAAGTCAAAGGAGAGGATCTTGGCGGAGGGCATATAGTCGATATAATCCTTGTAGATCTCACTGAAAGCTGAGCTGAACCCTTCATCTTTGATCCTGATCTTGTTGCTCTCATCCATGATAACAACTTTGCCCTTGATTTGGTGGCGTTTGAAATAGTCGGCGATAAGGCAGGCTCTCTCATACGGTGCAGCGAGACAGCGATAATTCCCCTCAGGGACGGTAATGATGAAGTTGCCACCCTTGAAGTTCTGGATTTTCTCTTTGATTGTAATGTGTTCAGAGCCGGGTATGAAGCCGGCAGGGTATTCGCTTCTCAGGCGACGCTCCAGTACTTTATCGCCTTTTGTCCACTCGAAGTAGTCATAGTCGATACCTACGGCAAAGACAAGGTAGTCATATTCAATATCTCCGCGTGTTGTCTTCAGGAGTTGTTTTTTTTGGTCGACATCGATCGCTTCCGCCTGCACGAAATCATAGTGATTGTTGTTTGAGGCATCGAGATAACTGTGGGTCAAAAAATCCAGATCGACCAGATCAACAAGCCACTCATTGCTCATCGGACAAGAGATGAATTGATCTCTCTTTTCGACCATCACGACATCGCACTGGGGCGCAAAGCGTTTGACATGTTTCGCCAGAGCCAGTCCGGACCATCCGCCGCCTACAACGACAACTTTGGGATTCTTTCCCTTTTTGGATAGTTTGGTATCTTCGGAAGTCTCGACACGCTCGACAGTGGATTTTTCTGTATCGGCATAGCTCGCTGTCAATGTCGCAAGTATCGCAAATGCACTCCCCTTGAGGAGATCTCTTCTTTTCATATGTTTGGTCCTTTTGTTGTCAGATTATCGTATGTGCACTCTCTAGTCCGATCGGGATCGTAGGCAGCAGAAAACTTTCTACGCCTCTTTCGGAGTAAACTATTATAGCACAAAGAAATCTAATGTATAATCATTGTTAATGACATGATAGAATAAAAAAAGTAAAATTATCCTGCTAAGAGTCTGACGGACTCCCGGTCAGCATTTCCCCATCGACATAGAGCCAGCTTCCTTGCTCGTTGAGAAATCGACTTCTCTCGATCATCTCGCCGCCGGAGAGTGCAGCGTTGAATATAACAAAGGTTTCGCTTCCCACTTCGCTCCATTCGATGATCTTCAGCCCCTCGAACCGTGTCTCCCGACAGAAACGGTTGATCGATGCTTTCCAGGTTTTTCTGTCATCTGTATAGTCGGGATTGTCCGGGTGCGTCGTTTTGATGATATAGTCACTGTTTCCCACAGCATAGGCACTGTAGTGTGACTTCATCAACAAGAGGGCGTTGGCAGGAAGAGCCCCCTTGTGGTATCTGGCGCAACACTTTTTGTATTTTTGGCCGCTGCCGCAGGGGCAGGGGAGGTTGGGCGAATATTTAGCCACAGTACATAAAAAGCGTCATTGGCTTGCTTGACTCTCTCCCTAGCACTCTCTTGAGGTCGGATGTATGGAGTTTCAGGTATCTCTGCAGCTGACGATGGAGCAGGAGATAGTCATCGCGATTCTCGATCCTATCAAACTCATGTGCAAGTTTTTCAAAGGTAAAAAGATTGTTCTTGCACCGCTCCCGCTGGATGCGGTTGAGATAGGGGTCGCTTTGCGGATTGCCTAGGGTCTGCTTGATCTGGCGTACCTTCGCGAAAAAGTGTCTGATTTCAGGGATGACTTCCCTGTAGAGATCAGCTTCTCTGTGCTGATGGCATAGATAGTACATCGATGGACTCCTTTTCTGTTTTTTTAATTATAAACGGAAGATGCTTATAAAGCAAAATCTGCGATAGGGAGATGTAGTATCGTCGTCTCAGCTCTGTAGTGATAGACAAAAGTACCGGGATATTATTCCTGATGTAGATAGGCTGAACAGCGTTTAACTTTTAGTCATCCAACACTGACATTTGTATCCTTAATTTAATATCAACGCGATACAATGCCTGAAACCAAAAAACCAATATAGAGAGTAAAACAATGAGCGAAACAGAAAATTTATGTGATATTATTATATTTGGCGGCCATGGAGACTTGGCTTTTCGGAAGCTGATGCCGGCACTTTACCACCTTTTTAACGACGGTTATCTCAATCACCAAAGTCGTATCCTGACTGTAACACGACGGGAGATGAGTAACGACGAGCATATCGCACTGGTCGAATCAAAGATGCACGAATTCCTGAAAAAGGGAGAGTTCGACGAAGCACGCTTTGCAGATTTTGCCAAGAAGATGCAGGTGGTCAAGGTGGACCTGGCTGACGAAGGGAGCTATCAGAGCCTCAAGGAGATGCTCGATCTTCATCCTGAGCGTGAGCGGGTCAACTACCTCTCTACAGCACCCGATTTCTTTGGCGCGATCTGCAAAGCACTCAAGCACTGGGAGCTGATCACGCCGCAGAGCCGTGTCGTGCTGGAAAAGCCGATCGGGCGGGACCTTGAGTCTTCACGAGCGATCAACATCGAAGTTTTGAACTATTTTAACGAGTCGCAAGTCTATCGTATCGACCACTATCT
Source organism: Sulfurovum sp. (assembly GCA_024763175.1). Lineage (GTDB taxonomy): Bacteria > Campylobacterota > Campylobacteria > Campylobacterales > Sulfurovaceae > SZUA-451. The sequence continues at coordinate 8,346 of JANTGA010000004.1, read as the reverse complement.
GGGCAAGGATACTGTACAGAATATCATGGCGCTGCGCTTCTCCAACCGTATCTTTATGCCGCTTTGGGATGCGAGCAACATCGACCATGTGCAAATCACCGTCGCCGAGAGTGTCGGAGTCGAAGGACGCTGGGGGTATTATGATGACTATGGCGCGATGCGCGATATGATCCAAAACCACCTCCTGCAGCTGCTCTGCCTCGTCGCAATGGAGCCGCCCTGTTCACTCGATGCCGACAGTGTGCGGGATGAGAAGGTCAAAGTACTCCGTTCGCTTCGCCCGATGACAGCGACTGACATCGAGCAGAAAACTGTGCGCGCACAGTATACACACGGCTCCAGCCACGGAGAGTCTGTGCCCGGGTACAAAGAGGGTGTCGGTGTAGAGAACAGCAACACAGAAACCTTTGCTGCGATCCGTGTCGATATCGACAATTGGCGTTGGAACGGCGTACCGTTCTATATTCGCAGCGGCAAACGTATGCGCGAGAGAAACTCAGAGATCATTATCCGTTTCAAATCGATCCCCTACTCGATCTTCGCCAACAAAGGGCGCTGTATCTCACAAAATACACTGGTCATCTCCCTGCAGCCCAACGAAAGCATCAAGCTCAAACTGATGAACAAGATCCCGGGCCTCACAGAACAGATGCGTCTACAGCAGGTCGACCTGGAGCTCAACGCACCGCTCAACGCCGAGCGTAAGCCCGAAGCCTATGAGCGCTTGATGCTCGATGTGATCCGCTCCAACCCGACCCTCTTTATGCGCCTTGATGAAGTGGAGGCAGCATGGAAATGGGCTGATGTGATCCTGGAGGGATGGGAAGACAATATCGTACCGATGAAGAGTTACAGTGCAGGAAGTGACGGACCGAGCGCGGCGATCGCAATGATCGAGCGTGACGGCAGGAGTTGGCATGATGAACTCTAAGGTTCACCTGCATCGTTTCGAACACTCTGATGTGCTGGCGAAGACTCTGGCGCAGAGGATCGCCGACAATCTCCGAGATGCGATCGAAACCAGAGGCAGTGCGACACTGCTTGTCTCCGGCGGGAGTACACCCAGGGCACTCTTTGAAGCGTTGCGAAAAATGAAACTGCCATGGGAAAAGGTGACCGTTGGCCTCTGCGATGAGCGATGGGTCGATCCTGCACATGCTGACAGCAATGAGCTGCTGGTCAAGGATACGCTGCTTCAAGAGGAGGCGAAGAGAGCGGGGTTTTCCAGTCTCTATATCGATGGCATCTCAGCCGTAGATGCCGAGAGAATGTGCAGCGAGAAGGTAGAGGCAGAGCTGATGCCTATCGATGTTTTGGTGCTGGGAATGGGCGGCGATGCGCACACTGCTTCGCTCTTCCCAGACAACTCCCGACTGGAAGAGGGGCTCGATCTGGACAACCCGTCAAATTGTATCGCGATCAAGCCCGATACTGCACCCCACTGGCGCATGAGCCTGACACGGCGGGCGATCCTGAGTGCGGCACATCTCTATTTGCATTTTGAGGGAGAGTCGAAACGTGCAGTCTATGAAGAGGCGATGAGCGGAGAGGACAGTCTCGCGATGCCGATCCGGTCGATCCTCAAACAGAACCAAAAAGAGCTGGAGGTATATTGCGCATGAATGAGATCATCAAAAAAGTCACCGATCAGATCGTGACACGTTCACATAAGAGCAGGGAGATCTATCTCTCACGCATCGAAGCAGCCAAAAGACACGGCGTCAATCGCCAAAAGCTGGGATGCAGCAATCTCGCCCACGCAATGGCACCGATGGATCAATACGAAAAGGGTGCCCTTGCAGCACTGGAAAAGCCCAATATCGGGATCGTTACGGCGTACAATGATATGCTTTCCGCTCACGAACCCTACAAACTGTATCCGGCACTCATCAAGCGAAGATTGCTTGAAGAGGGAGCGACTTGTCAAGTGGCAGGCGGTGTACCTGCGATGTGTGACGGTGTCACGCAATCACAGCCTGGAATGGAGCTGAGCCTCTTTAGCCGTGACAACATCGCGATGGGTACAGCGATCGGACTTTCGCACAATGTCTTTGACGGCGCGATCTATCTGGGTGTCTGTGACAAGATCGTGCCGGGTCTGCTGATCGGTGCCTTGTCTTTCGGCCACCTTCCCGGGATCTTCGTGCCTGCCGGTCCGATGCCTTCGGGGATCAGCAATGCCGAAAAGGCGCGCATTCGACAGGAGTTTGCCCAGGGCAAAGTGAGTGAAGCAGAACTGCTCAAAGCAGAGTCAGCTTCTTATCACAGCAGCGGTACCTGTACTTTCTACGGAACAGCCAACTCCAACCAGATGCTGCTGGAGATGATGGGTCTGCAGCTGCCCAACAGCTCCTTTGTCAATACCAATACAGCACTGAGAGAAGCACTGACCGAAGAGGCGGCGAAGCAGATCGTCGCGATGACGGAGATTTCCGGCCATTACAAGCCGATCGCTGAGATCGTCGATGAGCGGAGTTTTGTCAATGCGATCATCGGCCTGATGGCGACGGGCGGATCAACCAACCATACGATCCACCTGATCGCGATGGCACGTGCGGCGGGGATCGTCCTGACTTGGGATGACTTCGATGCCCTCTCCAAAGTGATCCCGCTGCTCTGCAAACTCTACCCCAATGGTACAGCGGATGTCAACGCCTTCCGTGAGTCCGGCGGCATGAGCGTCGTGATCGCACAGCTGATCGAGGCGGGTCTGCTGCATGCGGATGTCGAGACGGTTGTGGGCAGAGGATTGGAGCGCTATATCGTGGAGCCAGAGCTGCGAAGCGGTATTCTGCATTTTGCCCAAGGTCCCAGAGAGTCGAGAGACGAAGCAGTCGTCGCTTCGTGCGTGGAGCCTTTCAGCCAAGAGGGAGGGCTGAAACTCCTCAGCGGTATACTGGGCCGCAGTATGATCAAAACCTCTGCCCTCAAGGCAGAACATCTCCTTGTCGAAGCACCGGCGATGGTTTTTGAGACACAGGAGGCACTTCAGGCTGCTTTCAAAAAAGGGGAGCTGGAGAAGGACTTCATCGCTGTCGTCCGCTATCAGGGCCCCAAATCCAACGGTATGCCGGAACTGCATGGCTTGATGACCCCGCTGGGTGTCCTGCAGGACAAAGGGTACAAAGTCGCGATTATCACTGATGGCAGGATGTCGGGTGCTTCGGGCAAAGTGCCCTCAGCGATACATATGAGTCCCGAAGCAGCTGCAGGCGGTATGATCGCCAGGATAGTCGATGGAGACAGGATCCGCTTTGATGTGATGAACGGTACGATCGAAGTCTTGCTGGAGGATGGAGAGCTGGAAAAACGTGAGATCTCTGTACCGGATCTCTCGGCCAACCGTCACGGCTTTGGCCGGGAACTTTTCGTCTCGATGCGCCAATCGGTCGGCAGCGCAGAAGAGGGTGCTTCGCTCTTCGATCTCAGTGGTGAGGAGAGAGCATGACGGCCAGAGAAGTGATGGAGGTCTCTCCGATAGTCCCGGTCATAGCACTGGAGCGGGTAGAGGATGCCCTGCCTCTGGCGGAAGCGCTTCTCGAAGGGGGGATCGCTGTGATGGAGATCACCCTGCGTACAGATGCCGGTCTCCCTTCGATCGAAGCGATAGCCGGGGCGATGCCTCAGATGCATGTGGGAGCAGGGACAGTGGTGAATGCTGAAGGTTTTCAAAAAGCAGTCGATTACGGTTCGCAATTTGTTTTCACGCCCGGTATCAGTGAAGCGCTGATGCAGCGCTCCCGTGATCTGGATATCGCACTCATCCCCGGTGTCGGGACGGCTTCGGAAGTGATGCTGGCACAAAACAATGGTTTTACCCACTGCAAACTCTTCCCAGCGACTGTCGCAGGCGGTGTCGATGCCCTCAAAGCCTTTGGCGGGCCCTTTTCCCAGATGCGCTTCTGTCCCACCGGTGGTGTCAAGCTGAGCAATCTCAATGATTTTCTGGGACTGGAAAATGTCCTCTGTGTCGGTGGCAGCTGGATCGTGCCCGGGCAGGTGATACGGGAGCAGCGATTTGAAGAGATCACGCGATTGTGCCGGGAGGCACTGGATAGTATCGTTTAGAGAAATAGTGGGATTTTTCTCACTATTTGCTGCACTCTCCGGTTCGTTTGCCGCTTAGATGAATAGCCATCTCTATTGTTCCCAGATTGGGGACTTCTGAACTGCTGTTGATGATACCTTCAAGGGTGTCGCCATGATACGTGACAGTGCCTTGAGACGCTACCTTTTTGGCGCACTGCATTTTCCAGGTGACTGTATCACCTTCGATCTTCTGCTCGGATATGGTACAGTGCTTGTTGATCTTTTTGTTTGACTTAGGTATGATCTTTTCTTTGGTGATGCATTGCGAGACTTTGGTGTCGGGCAGTTTGATCGGTATACCGCTCATTTCGATCTTGTTGGTGATCTCCCACATTCCCTCGTGAAGATCGATATCAGCATATGTCGTAGAAGATACTGACAAAAGTATCCCTGTGATCCATAACTTCCCTTTTTTCCCTGACATTATAATGGCCCTTTCTCTTGGTAGAATAGTGTATCATATCAAATAATATATTAATGCTTTTTGAAACTTTTGAGTATCAGCCAGATCACAACGGCTTCAGTCAGCAGCAGGAGATAGTGCAGATCATAAACTTTGTCTTGGTTGCCGGTGATGCCATAGTAGGCGATCAGTTGATAGAAGAGATAGGAAGCAGCCATACCGATGAGGTAGCCCAGCTGCTTGGCAGTATCGAGCCGGGTAAGGAGCAGGTCTGAGGGGAGCAGCAGTGTTTCGGCGCGGACGAGGTAGCTGCCGAAGATAAACGTGACCTGATAGCCGACATAGACAAGCAGGGCAGTCTCATAAGTGTAGGGGAAGATGAGAAAGTAACAGATAGCCACAAAGAGTATCGCTTCGACGAAGAGCGAAATCCGAAAAAACCAGGAGATCGTCATGATACGATGGTAGAGACGCGCTACGATCAGCATCGCGATTGCCAGTGTCACACCGCCGAGTGAATAGATAGAGGGATCGAGCGGAGCATAGATCGTGAAGATGGCGCCGACACTCAGGCCAAGGAAGAGTGAGTTGACAAATTTGTAGCGGATAAACCAGTCAGGGAGGAGTCGGAGCAGAGTATTCTTTTTCATAGGGCAATTATGGCTCGATGGTGATCGCCGTATCCATCTTGTCGATATAGTGCTTGAAAAAAACGCTGGTGACGGCAGTTTTGGCAATGGGATTTTTCCCTTTGACTGCTCCCCAGACAGTGTGAATCATATAGGGTGCCCCTTTGTAACTCCCGAGATAGAGCATGATATGACCCGGAAGATGAAGGAGGGTGGTACCCGGTTCGCCTCTCTCTATCAGTGTTTTGATACGTGCTTTGGTGTTGCTGTCAAATCTAACGAGGGGCTTGCCGGCCAGTTCCTGATCTCCGGAGTTTCTTGGCAGGAGGATGCCGACTGTACTGTAGATCTGCTGCAGAAATTTGGAGCAATCCTGCTCTCCGAACATTCCGCCCCAGCCATAGGGCGCATTGAGAAATTTGAAGGCTTGCCTGATGATCGTGCGCGGCGTATAGGGGAGATAACCCAGGTGAATATCGCTTGTCTGGAGCTCAGCGCTTTGCAATGTCAGGTTACCGTCACTGTCGCGCGCGGGGATCTGCACCTCTGCCTTCTCTCCCAGTTTGCCGATATAGGGGAGTCGAACACCCATCCGTACGAAATTTTCATAACGTCCTTTGATGAAGAGTGCATTTTTGGGATTGATCGTTGTGATGAAATTCCTGCTTCTTGAAAATCTGAGCATCTCTTCGCGGGTAGCAAAAGCAATATCCTCTGCCGCTATCCAGCCATAACTGCTTGAGGAGAGAGAGAAATACCACTTTTTGTCTGCACTCTGATGCAGGATGGCCAAGGGTGTACCGATATCCAGTGCGGCATTTTGATTGCGGTCAAAATAGCGCTGACCCGGTTTTTTGAGGAGTGTCTGCGCTGAGGGGCTGAGGCGATGGTTGGCATAGCGTACGACAAGGGCATAACGGGCAGTGATCGTTTCGGGGATCGTATCAAAAGCACAATTCTGCCAGAGTGAGGGGAGTATACGCTTGTCGATAGGTCGTCCATTTTCCAGATAAAAAGCCCTGATAGCCAAAAAAGCAAACTGCCTGGCCAGCTTGTCTCCGACCCAGTCACCCGAATAGCTCGTGTTGAAATCCTGAGGAGGATAGGTCAGTTTTTTCAAATGCGCCGTTTGAGCATTGAACTGTTCTATCTGTTGGATACCCATTATCTCTCGATCAGGATATCTCAACCTATCGATCCAGAATTCGGGTAGATTGATATGCCTGTATTCCCGGGTGTAGTCGACTTGAGGCATCGCACTCTTTTTGTCTGGATAGAGCGATGCAGAGACGACCCATGGGGCTCCGCTTTGGGGGGAGGCAGCGATAGCCAAGGAGAGTGTGAGTATCCACCCCATAGCGACAAATAACAAAACTTTACTGAAGAATTTTTTCATAGCTAATTATAGCGGACAAAACCTATAGGTACTACCTCTTGAGAGGCAGTATAAGCGAAGAATCCTTGATCGGACGCAGTCAAAGATCAAAACGTATAGCTGACCTTGGCATAGGCAGAACGTCCCTCTGAAGCGTAGCCATAGACACTTTCATACGCTTTGTTGAAGATATTTTTGGCATTGATGGAGAGTTTAAAGTCCCGGGCAAATGTCATATCAAAGTTGAGATTCCATACTGTGTAGTTGCCGGTCTGCTCTTGGCTGACATCGATCCTGTCTCCGATGTATTGTCCTGCAATACCAAAGTGCATGTTGTTGAGGGTGTAGTAGTCTGCAGAGACATTTGCCGTATCTTTGGCGCGGTTGGAGAGTGCAGTCGTATTATAGGATTCATAGGTGATGAGGTGGGTGAAGTTGGCACCCAGTACCAAGCCGAGACTGGCTATTTTGTATCGGCTGCTGACTTCCACTCCGCTGAATTTCTCTTTGCCTCCAACATTGTAATAGCCAAATCGATCCATATCATAATCGATAGGGTTGTCTACGGCTGTGTTGAAATAGCTCACACTGAGCAACTCTTTGTAGTTTGCTGAGATATCAAAGCCCTTGGAGTAACTGGGCTTGAGCAGCTCGCCCAGGGCGGCATTGGCGAGTTGGTAAGCACTGGGTGAATTATACGCCGTATAGTAGTTGGCCCTTGTCGTAAAACCCTCCAGGAAGTGATAGTTATGCTTGAGCCCTATTTTGTAGGTTGTCTCATTTTTAAATGCATCGAAGTAGTCATAGCGCAGGTTTGTTTCGAGCAGTGTGTCAGCATCATAGCGATAGAGATTGGAGAGGAAAACTGCACGGTTTTTGTAGAGTGATTGTGATGGTGCCGAAGGGTAGGATGAGATATAGTTGTTCATCCCGTCGACCTCTTTGGCTTCGAGGCCGAGAACTACTTTGCCTTTGTGGTAGCGGTAACTGTTGACAGACGTGAACTCTTTGATGGTGGATTGGTATTGGTTTTCAGCTTCTCCGGCACTGTTGGTAAAATAGTTTCGGTCGAACGTCCCCCTGCTGGCGCTGTTGACACTGTCGAAAGTATCATTTTCATAGTGATACTTGAGATGATAATTTTCTTGTTTGGAAGTGTAGTGAGAGTAGGGATCATTGGCAAGTAGCTCAGAAAAGGCGTCATCGTATTTCCCATCTGCATCGACGAGATAGTAGGAAAAATCAACACGATTGTTTTCATTGAAGGCATAACCGACTTTGAGATTGAGCGTCTTGTTGGTATAGCCATCACTCTCAGCATCCCGTGGCGCCAATGCTGAAAAACTGTCACTGTCGAGATAGGAAGCGAAGAGTTGTGCCGTCAGCTTCTCGCCGCCATAAGAGAGAGAGGCGCTGCCCCCTTTGGTGCCATAGCTGCCGCCATTGAGTTGTGCTCTGCCATGAAAGCCTTTTTGGGTTGTGCTCTTGGTGATAATATTGATGACACCGGCACTGGCATGACCGCCCCAAGTACTGCTGCTTCCGCCTTTGATGATCTCTATCTGAGCGATATCGTCTATCATCAGGTTCTCGATCATAGCCCGCCCATCTGTGCTACTGGGGTCATTGAGGCGCATTCCGTCGAGGAGTATCAGGATACTCCCCGCAGACTGTCCGCGCATGAAGAGGCTGTTGGGTTGTCCCGGGCCACCATTGCTGGAGAGTGTGATCCCCGCGACATGGCTGATCGCCTCAGCGACAGTCCGGTCTCCACTCTCTTCGAGGTCAGCTGCGGTCAGGACCGAAGCGTCTGCTGTCGTATTATGGATCGCTTCACTGCTTTGGTTGGA
>JANTGA010000003.1 GCA_024763175.1 Sulfurovum sp. | reverse complement strand
AACACTGAATTGGCCGAGAAAGCCAAGATGAAGTTCGGCCACTACGGCGGTATCTGGGTCGATGAGTATATGCGCACCGAAAACCACGATATCTTCGCCGTCGGAGACTGTGCGATGCGGCGCCACTTCATCACCAAAGAGCAGTCCAAGATCATGCTTGCCTCGACCTCTTCGGCAGAGGGGCGGATCGCCGGCAGTTCCCTCTATGGTGTCAAGTACCTCAAACACTTCAGCGGTACGATCGCCATCTTCTCCACTGTCGTGGGCACTGTCGCCTTCTCCTCTGCGGGTGTGACCTATCAGGAAGCCGAAGAGGGACATGCCGATGTCGTCGTCGGTGCCTTCGAAGGCAGCAACCGCCACCCCGCATCGATGCCCGGTGCCCGAAAGCAGTATGTCAAGCTCATCGCGATGCGCAACGGCGGACAGATCGTGGGCGGACAGATCGTGGGCGGCAAGGAGACAGGTGAGATGATCAACATGGTCGGCCTCATGATCGAGTCAGAGATGACTGTCTATCAGGTGATGACGATGCAAGTCTCCACCCAGCCCAAACTCACCGCCTCTCCACCGATGTACCCTCTCGTCGTTGCAGCGACGATGATCGCGCAGGAGATATCTCAAAATATCAAATAGCCCTGCTGCCTGCTTTGTGCTGGCAGAGGCACGATCTCCTGCAGCGATCGGCACCACCTGTGCTATCCTCTCAGAAAGCTGCAGTATGGATGCAGAGCAATCTCCTCTTATCGATACTCTCTTCTGAGGTATTTAATATGTGTTTTGGGACTTCTGCCATTATTGAAATACGTTTGGATTTTCACTTTGAGGGTTTGAAATCTTCCATAACGATCTCGCTCTACTCCTTTGATCTTCATCACTTTTTTTGCACCTCTGCGGTTCCACTCTACGATGAGCTTGTTGGGCATGACGATCGCAGTAGCTCGCCCCCAGTCACAGTCGGGTCGGCTGCATTGGCTCCAGGCCCGGACGAAAGTCTGGTTACCCACTCTGCGAATTTTCAAGCGGTCCAATCCTCTACTATGCATCTCTTCATCGATCCAAACTCCATCATAAGCACGTGAAAAGTGACTAGCTTGCCGTCTCTCTCTAAAGTACGAGATTTTTGTCCGATCTCCTCTTTGGCCGCCAAAAAGATGCTTGGTAATGACCTTGATACGATTGCCTCGCACTGCCTCGACCAAGATGACTTTGCAACCTTTTCCGGGGCGTTTCCAGGTGGCCAGGAGGCCGTTTTGGGTACGAATATACTCTGTCCTGCCCCAGCTGCAATTGCCTGCCTGACAGGAACCGAAGGCTTCAACGATACCATTATTTCGTATTTGTAACTTTTTTACACCTCTTTCGCTATGACTGGTATTGACCCAAACGGAGTTATAGTTGAAAGCGTTAGCGCCCAGTGTCAGCAAAGCCAGTATAGTAAAGATTTTAAACATTTGTTTCATTGTGTATCCTTTTGTGTTTAGTTTTTGAAAGTCAGCGCATTCTTACAGTGAGAATGATAGAAAAAAAGCGTGTATTAATTGTGAGCGATTTAATATAAAAGCACCATTTAGCTATAATCGCGGCTATTATATTATAAGAATGGGATGAACGATGAGCGAAGAGAAGAAAAAAGTCTACAACCCAAAAGAGGTTGAGAGCGACTACTATAGACTGTGGGAAGAGCGTGGTTATTTTGAGATCGATGGCAATGAAACGATTCAGAAGGAGGGAAAAAACTTCTGTATTATGATGCCGCCGCCCAATGTCACGGGGCATCTGCATATCGGTCATGCATTGACCTTCACCCTGCAGGACATCATCGTCCGATACAAGCGAATGGATGGCTACAAGACACTGTGGCAGCCCGGAACCGACCATGCGGGGATCGCGACACAAAATGTCGTCGAGAAGCAGCTCCTGATGGAAGGAACTTCCAAGGAGGAGATCGGACGCGAAGCCTTTCTGGAGAGAGCATGGCAGCAAAAAGACAGCTCCGGCAATGCTATCACCCATCAACTGCGAAAATTGGGCGTGTCGCCTGCCTGGAGCCGTGAACGTTTTACCATGGATGAGGGCTTGGCCCATGCTGTCAAGAAAGCTTTTAAAACCATGTATGATGAGGGCCATATCGTCCGCGGGAACTATATGATCAATTGGTGTACCCACGATGGTGCGCTCTCCGATATCGAAGTAGAATACGAAGATCATCTGGGCAGGATGTATCATATCCGCTATCCCCTGGCGGATGGATCGGATGTCATCACCGTCGCGACGACCAGACCGGAGACTTACTTCGGGGATACGGCAGTGATGGTCCATCCCGATGACGAGCGCTACAAAAAACTGATCGGAAAAAAGGTCAAACTGCCACTGATCGACCGTGAAGTCGAGATCGTCGCAGATGCGCATGTCGACATGGAGTTTGGTACCGGTATCGTAAAAGTCACGCCGGCACATGACCCCAATGACTACGAAGTCGGCAAACGCCACAATCTGGAGATGATCACCATCTTTGATGAAAACGGTGTACTCAACAGCTACTGCGGTGAATTTGAAGGGATGGAGCGACTTGAGGCGAGAGAGGCGATCGTCACCAAACTCGATGTCGAAGGCTTCATCGAAAAGATCGAAGATCATCCACATCAAGTAGGCCACTGCTATCGTTGCCATAATGTCGTCGAACCATATATCTCCAAGCAATGGTTCGTCAAAAAAGAGTTTGCCAAGGGTGCGATCGAGCGTGTCAATGCCGGGGAAGCAGCCTTCTTCCCATCACACTGGATCAACAGCTACAATGCCTGGATGAATGATATCCGTGACTGGTGTATCTCCCGTCAGCTCTGGTGGGGACATCAGATCCCGGTCATGTATTGTGATGATTGTGGTCACGAGTGGGCCTTTGAGGGTGAGACACCGACCGCGTGCCCGATTTGCAACAGTGGTCATATTCACCAAGACCCCGATGTGCTTGATACCTGGTTCTCCTCAGGACTCTGGCCCTTCTCCACGCTCGGCTGGGGCAACGGAGAATTGCTCAAAGGGATACAGTGGAGTGAGGATGATATGCAATCCTTCTACCCCAACTCGCTGCTGATCACAGGCTTCGATATCCTCCTCTTCTGGGTAGCGAGGATGCTGATGATGGGCGAGAAGCTCACAGGAGAACTCCCCTTCAAAGATATCTATCTTCACGCCCTTGTCAAAGATGAGCATGGCGAAAAAATGTCCAAGTCCAAAGGCAATGTCATCGATCCTTTGGTAATGATCGACAAATACAGTACCGATGCCCTGCGCTTTACTTTGGCGGTACTCGCAGTACAGGGGCGCGATATCAAACTGAGCGAAGAGAAGCTGGAGCAGAGCCGCAACTTCACCAACAAGCTCTTCAATGCAGCCAACTATCTCCAGCTCAACCATGATACCTTCGCAGATCTCGATCCTGAAGCGATCACAACCCCGCTGGGAAACTATATGCTCTCGCGTTTCAACCTTGCCGTCAAAGAGACACGTGACTTTATGGATGTCTATCGTTTCAACGATGCAGCGACGACACTCTATCGCTTCCTCTGGGGAGAGTTCTGCGACTGGGGTATTGAGCTGAGCAAAGCCTCCAGAGAGAGTGTGGTAGAGCTGGGGTCGATCTTCAAGGAGGCGATGAGGCTCTTGCACCCTTTTATGCCATTTATCACTGAAAATCTCTATCAGAGGCTCTCCGGCGAGATACTCGAAGCGGGTGACTCAATCATGATCGCACACTACCCCAAAAGTGCGCCCATCAACGAAGAGATCACGGCACAGTTCACACTGGCAATCGAAGCGATCGTCTCTGTACGGCGCTGCAAAACTCTCATCGACAAGGGCAACCAGAAGATTGAAAAAGCATCGATCAGGTTTGAGAAAAAAGCTGATACCGAACTCCTCAAACCTTTTATCGAAAAGCTGGGGAAGGTAGGAGAGATCACCTTCATCGATGAGAAGCTGCCAAACTGCGTCACCGATGTATCCGATTCGCTCGAAACTATGATCTCTACAGATGATATCGATATGTCTGCTATCATCGCCAAACTGAGCAAGCAGAAAGAAAAACTTGAAAAAGAGATCGCCAAACTCTCAGGAATGCTGAATAACAAAAAATTCGTTGCCAATGCGCCTGAGAAGGTGATCGCCGGAAATCAAAAAGCACTTATCGCCGCCCAAGGCAAGATGAAGAAGATCGAAGAGGAGCTGAAAGGGCTGGCCGGCTAAGGAACTGATGGGCAACCACAAGGGATTGCCCCTACGGAGAGTCGAACATCATCATCCGTAGGGGTACCTCTTGTGGGTACCCGCCAGTCATCGATATCACCAATCCAATATAAAGGAAATGCTATGCAAACAAAAGTACAGGAAGCTTACGAGCTCCTCCTCTCAAAACAATATGACAAAGCCTTCACCCTCTATTCTGCCCTGGCTGAAGAGGGTGAAGCGACCAGCTTCTACTATCTGGGCTATCTCTATTTCAAGGGTTTGGGTCTTGAGAGAGATTTGGAAAAGGCGCACAGGTTTTATCTCCAGTCTGCGATCAGAGAAGTACCTCTCGCCCAACTTGAAGTTGCACTCACCTTTGAAAATGGCGACGGATGTCTGCAAAACTACAGCGAAGCGGCTTTCTGGTACGAAGAGGCTGCCAAGCGGGGAAATGTCGAGGCATTCAATAACCTCGCAGCACTCTACAAGGAGGGCCTGGGTGTCGAACAGGATTACCGCAAAGCTTTCATTCTTTTCAAAAAAGCAGCCGATGCGGGCAATCCTCAGGCACAGTTCAATCTTGGTGCAATGTATGACCAGGGGCTAGGATGCGAAACAAGCCAGGAGAAGGCGATCGAGTACTGCCGCAAGGCAGCCTATGGCGGCCACAAAAAGGCAAAGGAGTTGATCTATAGACTTCAGCTGGATGGAAGTATCGTTTTTTAGGCCAGACTTGCCTGAAATCTTTTCGTGAATGCGTAAGCTGTCAGTGGCGGACTGAAGAGGAAACCCTGATACTGCAACGAATCATCTATATTTATCAGCAGGTTTTTTTGCTCCTCTGTCTCTATTCCCTCTATAATAATATGATATCCAAGTTTTTTTCCTATAGAGACAATACTCTCGACAAGGAAAATATCATCAGGCTTTTCCAAAATATCTTTGATAAATGCTCTATCAATTTTTAATACGGAAAAGGAGAACTTTTTCAGATAGGAGAGTGACGAGTATCCCATCCCAAAATCATCAATAGCACAGCGGATGCCCTCCACTCTGAGCCTTTCGATGATCTCTTTTGTCTGTTCAAAATTATCAATCAGTGAATTTTCAGTGATTTCCAGTCTGATCTCATGGGCTTTGACACCATATTTTTTCAAAATCCCCCAAAATTTCTCTTCAAAGTTGCTGCCCTGTAGCTGTATCGCATTGACGTTGACAGAGATATATTCGGACAAAAAGAGTGATTGGCTTTTCCACTTCATAATCTGCTTGCAGACGAGATCAATCACAAGCCATCCGATCTCATCAATCAAGCCTGACTCGATAGCCAATGGAATAAAAGTCTCAGGAAGCAGTACTCCCAGCTTCGGATGATACCACCGCACAAGTGTTTCTGCAGCTCTCAACCGATCATCTTTGATGGTGACAATTGGCTGATAATAGAGTCTGAACTCATGATTTTCAATTGCGCGATAAAGGTCATGCCGCAACCTGAAAAGTTTTTTTCGTTCTATGTCCAGCGTAGCATTATAGTAGGCTACAGCATTTCTGCCTTTTCTTTTGGCATTGTACATAGCGATGTCAGCATAACGGATAATCTCCTCGATATCTTCCATTTTCGGCTCAATGATCACGATGCCGATACTGCCTTTGATGTAGAGATGCAGTCCTTCGATCAAAAATGCCGAAACAAAGGCTTTTTGAAGTTTTACGCTAAATCTATACGCTTTCTTTTGAGCCTCTTTTTTGCTCGTAGCGACAAAAGGAAGCACGATGCTGAACTCATCTCCCCCCTGTCTACTAAGAAAATAATCCTCAGTAATCAAAAGTCTCAGCCTGTTTGCCACCAGGATCAAAAGCTGATCACCTACGTTGTGACCCATCGTATCATTGATTGTCTTGAATTGGTTAAGGTCGAGATAAAAAAATATGGAGAAATGATCTTGATGATGCTTCTCTTCAACAAGATTCTGCATATACTCTACAAAACCTCTTCGATTTGCCAGCGATGTCAAGTCGTCGTGCCGAGCCAGATAGCTGAGTTCATTTTGTGTTGCCTTATACGCTTCTTCCTGCTTATAGTTGGTGATCAAGGTATCGCAGGTATTTCGACTGACTCTGATGAGAAGAAAAAAATAAGCAAAAAGCATAAAAGCCAGCACATAATTTGTACTTCCTCCCTGAAAAATAAGATAGGCAAAGAGTGGCATAGTCAATAAAAATAGATACGTTGCAGCCGCACGCGTATCGGGAGAAATAGAACTCATTGCACCGCTGCCGATACCGACAATAAAAATAAACACAACATTTCTCAGCTCCAAGTCACCTATATGGGGCAAAAATAAGAGACTGCTGCTGCCCCATAAAAGTGCTGTAACATAGGATTTGTACGTGAATATTTTATACCACTTCTGATACGTTTTTTGATGTTCTTTGTGTAAATACACGTAGGTGTCATAGAGTCTGCTCAGATTGATCGTAAAGACAAGGAAAAACCATGGATACAACAGTGATCCCGGAACCTTTCCGAGCAAAAACATAAAAAAGAGAACAGAGAGAACCAGGAGTGTTGTCAGACTGCTATTGGTATGCATAAAAAGATCGCGCAGCAGTTTTTGGTCTACCATATGATTTGTCTCTTGTGTGAAATGCTTCATGACCTATTATTTTACTCTTATTTGGATTGAAAACATTTGAAAATTATTCTCATGAGTGCTATAATGAGCAAGAACCCTATATAAAGGAGATAAAATGGGTGAAATCACCATACAGCTGGCCAAAGCAGCTATCGCAGTTGCTTTGGGCCTGAATAGTTCATTTGATCTGGATCAGGCACTCAAAACTTATCCTGAGTTGAGAAAGAATGGTGCTGCGTTTGTCACATTGACAACAGGGGCACATGATCAGCTGCGAGGCTGCATCGGATCACTCTCAGCTTATCAGCCTCTCTACAAAGATATCATTGCCAATGCCCAATCCGCTGCGCTTCGTGATCCGAGATTCAAACCACTCAGCCTTGAAGAGTTGAACAAAATCAAGGTTGAAGTCTCTATCCTTTCAGAGCCCAAGCCTTTGGCATATAGCTCTACAAAAGATTTGAAAACAAAGATTCGACCCGATATCGACGGTGTTGTTTTGGAATACAATGGGTATAGAGCCACCTATCTTCCTCAGGTTTGGGAGCAATTACCACACTTTGACAGCTTTTTCTCCAGTCTCTGTCAAAAAGCGGGACTCCCGGCAGATTGTCTGGAAAAGCATCCTGACATCCAAACATACCAAGCCACAAAATACAAGGAGCAGTAATGGAGCATCGGAGGAAAGCTGCAGTCCGGGGTCAGTTTTACCCCGACAATTGCACAAAATTAAAGATTTATTTCCGGAAATTTACTGCAATGATCGGCCCAAAAACTCGTGCAAAACCTGTTTTTAAAGTCAGCCCGAGAGCGATCATCGTGCCGCATGCAGGATACATCTATAGCGGTTTTACTGCCAATACGGCTTATACGATCCTTGCCAACAGTGCCGCCAAACGCGTAATCGTCATTGGCCCAAGCCACCATTACTATTTCAAGGGGATCAGCGGAAGCTATTTTGAGAGCTACGAGTCACCTTGTGGTGACATCCCTATCGACACAGCTTATCTTATCGATCTCGCAAAAAAATTCAAAATCAAATTTGTACCCGAAGCGCACCAGAAAGAGCACTCTACAGAAGTGCAAATGCCGTTTGTGCAACACTATCTTCCCAGGGCGGAAGTCGTTGAATTGATCTACGGGGACTTCTCTTCAAAATCACTTGCACAGATCATCAGAACACTTCTTCGAGATCCGGATAATGTGGTCGTGATCAGCACAGATCTCAGTCATTACTATGACAAAGAGAAGGCTTACACTCTCGATAGAAACTGTATGAAGGGGATCGCTTCGCTCAATGTCAAAAAACTGGAGCAAGGATGCGAAGCGTGCGGGATTACAGGGATCAAAGGAGTCATAAGGGCAGCAAAATCACTGGGCCTGCGATCGGAACTTGTTGACTACAGAACCAGTGCAGACTACAGCGGAGATGATTCCAAAGTCGTGGGCTACACCAGCGCAGTGATCTACTAAGCTTTTCGTATTCTTATAACAAAGGAGGCTCTTAAGAAATGATTCGAAACTTCGCATAGAGCGGATTGTGGTCTGATAGTTCGTGATCATCAAAGACGGCGGAGTCGATCAATTCCACTCCTCGGTAGAAGATGAAGTCAAGATGCTTCCCCATAAACGCTTTGATCTTCCTCTTCTCTTCGAAGAGAACCGTATCCAGTCCTAATCTCTCTCTGAAAGCGTGGAGCCTTCGCGCACGACCTCTGCTCCAACTGTTGAAATCCCCTGCGACGATCATTGCACCCTCGTAGGCTTCGGTCCGCTCTATGAAAGTCCTAAGCTCTCTCTCGTAGCTGCCAGCCTCGCGGAAGTTGATCGCGTGGAGATTGAGGATCAGCAACGGTGTACCGTCTATAAATTGGTAGCGGCTGAACAGCAGGCTTTTGTGTGTACCGATCAGGCTCTCTTTGGCTTCAGAGAGATAGGCTTTTGCCTCCTTCGACTCTATCGGTGAAGCTGTCAGTACCCCATAGAAGGTGCCTGCCAACTCCAGATTGGCTGCTGCATCGAACGCAAAATCGCCTAGACCGTATGCACTCTCATCCCTGAACTCAGCCTCTTGAAACAACATCAAGCTGATCGTGTGCTCCGTATGGAGCGATGCAAGATAGCGGGAAAAATCAGGCAGCCTGTTGTTTTTGTGTATATTCCAGCAAAGCAGACCAAAGGTGTCGGGCAGATGCAGTCGGCAGTCGGTACCCCGGCAGGACTGATGATGGACAAGAGAGGGGTGAAACATTTTGTACTCCTTTCAGTGTTATCTGTTTTTATCCCAAATGATGTATTACGATAACACCTCCAATCTTTTCTCATACGCATCCCAAAGTGTATCAAATGACTCCTGTGCCTGCTCCAGCCTCTCGAAAAGTGTTTCGATCTCACGGTTGGCTTCCGCAACTCTCTTGGAGAGAGACTGGATCTCGCCGATATCGCCCGACTGTGAAGCAGTGATCAGCAGGGCATTGTCCGATTCGACCTCCTCTTCGAGTGTGATGATGCGCGTTTCACAATGCTCGATCTCTTTTTTGAGAGGATTGATCGCTTTTCCTCTCTCAGCAATGAGTTCCGAGCGCTGTTTTTTCAACTCTTTTTTGGAAATTCCTGCTGACTTGGGTGCTTTGGCAGGCTTCTCGCTCTCTACGTCGTCGTCCCATCCGATCTTTTCGAGGAAAGCCTCGTAATCACCGTCAAAGAACTCCGCTCCGTGATGACGAAAGATGATCAACTGGTCGGCCAGGCGGCGCAGCAGCATCTCCGAGTGCGTGACCAGAACCACTGAACCCGGGAAAGCATCGATCGCGTCACAGAGCGAATCAATCGACTGCATATCGAGGTGATTGGTCGGCTCATCGAGAAAGAGAAGATTGGCAGGTGTAGCGATGATCCGGCCCAGCATCACCCTGCTCCGTTCTCCTCCCGAGAGAACTTCGATTCTCTTATCTGCCAGCTCTCCCCCAAACATCATCGTGCCGCAGATCGAACGCACCGAAGCGATCCCCAGCTTGCGGTCGGCATCCTGTATCTCCTCGATGATCGTATGCTTTAGAGAGAGTCTTTCGATATTGGTCTGGCCAAAATGGGCAAAAGTCGTAGCAGGATGATATGTCAGTGTACCCTTCTGCATCGGAAGATCTCCGGCGAGATAGTTGAGCAGTGTTGATTTCCCCTTACCGTTTTTTCCGATGATTGCAATGCGCTTGCCCTTCTGTAGTGCAAAAGTGATCTTGTCGAACAATGGGTTGGCAGGATCGTAGCCAAAGCCGAGATCTGTCGCTTCGAGCAGGAGTTTGGCTGGCGTCTCTTTGTAGTTGAAGCGAAAATGAAGATCTGCTTCGCCTGCCAGCTTCTCCATCACTTCGATCTTCTCCAGCTCCTTGACTTTGCCCTGTGCCATCGCAGCGGTGGAGGCTCGTGTCTTGTTGCGAGCAATGAAATCTTCAAGTTCCGCGATCTTCTTCTCCTGGTTGAGCCGCATCTTTTCGTAGTGGATCTCATCCTCTTTCAATTGGGCATAATATTTTTTAGTATCACCCTTGATGCTCTTCAGTGTTTTTCGATGTATTCCCATCGTATGGGTCGTCACAGCATCCATAAACGCACGATCATGCGTGATCAGGATCACTTCCCCGTCAAAACGGCGCAAAAATCCTTTGAGCCAGCGCATCGAAACGATATCGAGATAGTTAGTCGGCTCATCCAACAGCAGTAGATTGGGCTCTGTGGCGAGCAGTTTGACCAGATTGATCCGTATCTGATAACCGCCTGAAAAACTCATAGGATCCTTCTCCAAATCTGCCTGCTCAAACCCCAGGCCAAAGAGCATCTTTTCAATCTTATACAGATTGTACTGCTCCTCTTCGCTCAATACCTGAGCACACTCCTCCAGAACCGTCGGTTTGGTCAATGTGATATGCTGCCTGAGTGCACCGATCGTGTAACCCTTGGGGAGCGTGATCTCTCCCTCGTCATAAGGCTCTTCACCCAGGATAATTCTGAAGAGTGTAGATTTGCCTGAACCATTGCGTCCTACCAAGCCAATACGATTGCCTGGTGCTAGCGTGAAGTTCAAATGACTAAAAAGTGGAACGCTGTGAAAATTTTTGGTTAAATTTGTAATTTTGATCATATGGTCTATACTTTTTTGACCACATGATACTCTTGCTATGCTTTAATATATTCAATTTATATTTACTAAAGTTTAATTAATGTAGAATTATCTCGTACAAAAAAATAAAATTGAAGGATTTGGTATGGTAAAAAAGGTTATTACGGGAAGTCTACTGTCAGTAGCGACACTCATTGCACTCTCTGGTGCAGCATTTGCTGAAGAAGCTGCAAAAGCAGAGGCAAACAAGACAGCAACAGAAGCAAACAAAACAGTTGCTGCAGAAAAGTCTGCAGCCACAAAAGGCGGCGAAGCTGTGGGTAGTGTAGCCGGAGGTGCTGTCGGCACTGCTGCAGGAGCAGTAGAAGGTACACTCGAGGGAGCAGCCGAAGGTGCAAAAAAAGGGAATGATGCAGTTCCGGTTGTCGGTGCTGTAGTGGGTGCTGCTGCCGGTGCAGTCACAGGCATCGTCGAAGGAACCGCCAAAGGTGCCAAAGAGGGTGTAGAAAAAGGTGCCGAGAAGGGTGCAGAAGTCGTAGAGGGCAAGTAAACTCCATCAAGTAGTGCCTCAATGGGCAGGATTGTGCATATGTGCAATCCTGAAATATCATATATCTATAGATAGCTACTATCAAGTACAGAGAGCATTTTGCTTAATTATGCTAAAATCCTGAAAATTTTAACCCTTCCAAACTATTTACTCTTCATAAGGAATTTTAGTGTTCAATATTTCCAATTATAAAACAGATAATATCAAAAATGATATCCTCTCAGGCCTGGTCGTCGCTGTCGCATTGGTACCAGAAGCCATTGCCTTCTCTTTCATCGCAGACGTCAGTCCGATCGTGGGGCTCTATACAGCTTTTATTCTTGGTCTCGTCACTGCGATCATCGGTGGAAAGCCCGGGATGATCTCAGGTGCGACCGGTGCAGTTGCTGTCGTACTGGTCGGCCTGAGTCTGAAAGTCAACACGATGCTTCAAGCAAACGGTGTCAGCGGCAATGAACTGGCATACGGAATCCTTCAGTATATCACTTTGACCGCTATACTTGCAGGTATACTGCAAATCCTTGCCGGCGTGATGAAACTGGGAAAATTTATCCGACTTGTGCCGCAGCCTGCCATGTATGGCTTTGTCAACGGTTTGGCGATTGTCATTGCAATGGCTCAATTCAAGTTTTTCGATGGGCAGGGCATCGAAATGTATCTACTGGTCTTTGCCACGATGCTGATTATGTTTTACCTTCCCAAAGTGACGAAGGCTGTGCCGGCCGGACTTGTTGCGATTATCGTTATCACACTTTTGGTCTACTACGCGAGTATCGATACCATCACGGTAGGAAGTTTGACTGACTTGACTCAATTCAAAGGGCAGCTCCCCTCCTTCCATATCCCTGATACAATTTTCAGTCTGGATGCCCTGATGATGGTCTTTCCATATGCTGTAATCGTCGCTTTGGTGGGATTGATCGAATCTCTCCTGACCCTCTCGGTACTCGATGAGATGAGTGGCACGAGAGGATCAGGCAACAAAGAGTGTATCGCACAGGGCACAGGCAATATCGCGTGCGGCTGCTTCGGAGGTATGCCGGGCTGCGCTATGATCGGTCAATCGATCATCAACTATACCTCCGGCGGACTGGGGCGACTTTCGGGGATCACCGCTGCGATCGGGCTGATGCTGCTTGTCGCCACTCTGACTGATCTGCTCAACATCATCCCCGTCTCTGTACTGGTAGGCATCATGTTTATGGTGAGTATCGGTACTTTCGAGTGGAGTAGTGCCAGCCATCTCAAGTATATGCCAAAGAGTGATGCTTTTGTGATGGTCGTCGTCACACTCATCACGATCTTTGCTGATCTTGCGATTGCTGTTATTTCAGGAGTAATTATCTCGGCACTGGTTTTTGCCTGGAAGCATGCTCGCATCTTCGCCCGCACACACACCGAAAAAGACGGGAGCAAAGTCTATACACTCGAAGGGCCTCTGTTTTTTGCTTCGGTAACCAACTTTTTTGAAAACTTTACGATGGATGATGATCCGGAGAAAGTTATTATCGATTTCAAAAATGCCCGGGTGATGGATGCCTCGGGTGTCGAAGCGATCGATTCGCTGACTCGGAAATATGAAGCAGCCGGCAAGCAGCTGACCTTGCGCCACTTGAGTGAAGACTGCAAAAAAACACTCAAAGCTGCCGGCCCCCACTGTAGCTACGAAGAGGACGACCCGACCTATAGGGTAGCAATCAACTACTGAGTGTTTTCTGTTGGTTTTTCCATATCCGAGCAATCCGTAGAGTGAAAATTCACCGAACAGCTACTCCTCCTCTTCAGAGAGGCGTTCCACCATCTTGATACTCTCGATCGCATTGGCAAGGATCTGTTTGGTCGATGTGAGGGGCTTCATCCTCAGGTTGGTCTGCTTTTTATCCAGAGACTCATCCATCAACACTTCCATTACCTCTTTTTCCAACTCTTGATAAATCTCATTGATTCTAGCTTCGATAAATTCGATATTCATAGCTTACTTCTGTTTGGGTCTGAAAATTTTAATCACCGATTCATCAGCTTCCATATAACGACCACCGACCAAATCGATACAGTATGGTACCGCAGGGAAGACTGCATCGAGGCACTCTCGGATCGATTTGGGTTTCCCCGGAAGATTGATGATCAGGGACTTTTGGCAAATCCCGGCTGTTTGGCGTGACAGGATCGCGGTAGGAACATACTGGAGACTGACAGCACGCATCTGCTCGCCAAATCCCGGCAGGAGCTTCTGACAAACTGCTTCGGTCGCTTCGGTCGTCACATCTCTGGGAGCCGGACCGGTACCGCCTGTCGTCACGATCAGATCGCATCCCATCTCTGCCAGACTGATCAGAGTACTTTCGATCAACTCCTGCTCGTCGGCGATGCAGCGATATTCGTATTCACAATCATTGAGCAGATATGCCTTCATCGTGTCCATGATCGCCACTCCGGAGACATCCTCGTAGATCCCCCGACTCGCCCTGTCGCTGGCCGTAAGCACACCAATTTTGATTTTATCCATTCTTCTTCCTTCGCTATTCTTTTACGAACTATAGCTTAGAAGCGCTTAGAAGATTATGCTAAAATAAGCAATAGAGAACAACAAAGGATGACATACGATGCTCAAAAAACTCAGCTCTTATATCAGGAAATACAAAGATTCACTCTTCGTTATTGACCAGAGGGAACTCACCGGCGGTGCCAAATTTTTGCTCGGTATCTTCATTGTTACTATTGTCATCATCATCGGATGGGGAATGAGCTGGCAAACAGCGCAGACCAAGTCACCCTATCAGCAATTTGGCTACGAGTGCAAAAAACTGATCGATAGAGAGAAGCCCTTTACTTTTAAAGAGATGGAGCGAAATTACCGCTACTACAAAAGTTCGCGGCAATACAGTACCTTATCCGGAAAGTTCGGCGATGATCCGCAGTGTCAGGAGCTCAAAAGGGATTATCTTGCTTTTCTGAAGGATCCTGCTTTTCAAAACAACTTGACGAGACTCAAAAACCTCCGTCAGCAACAAAGCCAGGCTAGTTATCAGATCCGGCGACTCAAGAGAAGTTATGGCGATATGCTCCTGGAAAAAGTTGCCGGTCAAGATCTCAATCGTTCGATTCTCCCCTCTTCTACTTCGAGAGTATCTGCAGACTTGAAAAATACTCAAGAGAAGCTGAATCATCTAAAGTATCAAATCAAAAAGCTGGAATCACTGGAAAGTTACGCAAGCTATCAGAAATTTGATAGCTACTATCAGGCCAACAGGAAGATGATCAAAGCACATCACCGCTCAGTATCACGCTATTATCATTTCAAACGAACCATGCAGGCATTTGCCTTTTTGATCCCGATCTGGCTGCTTTTCTATCTCCTCTATCGTGTGATGGTAAGCAGGCGACACTTTATCCTTTCTCATCTCACCTTGCATGTTGCCAATGTCGCAGCACTCTATGCTCTTTATTATCTGATACTCTTTGTTTATGACATTATGCCCAAGCTCTTTTTTCAAAAGATTATCGCATTTTTTATGCAGTACAACTTGGCTATTGTGCTCAATATTCTGGCGATACTTTTTTTCATCATCCTCTTTGGTGTCATCATCTACCGTGTGCAGAAAAACGATACCACCGGCATCAAAAAGAGAAAACAGGAGCTGCTCAATATCAAACAGGGAAGATGTACAGAGTGTGGCTGCACCATCGTTGGTGATTATTGTCCTGTCTGTGGATTCAAGCACTATGACCAATGCCCTGCCTGCCATCAAAATACTCTAAGCAAGGGAAATTATTGTACGCATTGCGGGAAAAAGAAGTGGGAAAATAGCACCATTATGGCATAATATTACGAAAAATAAAAAAGGACCTAATGATAATGAGTGTAAAAGATGAATTAATAGCGCGAAGTAATGGTGTCTGCGAACTCTGTTCGGCAACTGAAGAGCTGAGTGTCTATGAAGTATCGCCTTCGGACGGAAGCGCTGCCCAGTCTATCCTGGCATGCAGTACGTGCATCGAGCAGATCGAAGATCCCAAAAAGATGGATAGTCGCCACTGGAAATGTCTCAACGACAGTATGTGGAATCAGGAACCGGCAGTACAGGTGATGGCCTATCGTATGCTCAAACGCCTTGGTGAGCAGGATCTTCTGAGCATGCTCTACCTGGAACCTGAAGTGCAGGTATGGGCAGACGCAGAGGCAAATGATGATGAAGAACAAGCCGTCACAGTACGTGACAGCAACGGTACAACGCTTGAAGCAGGCGACAGCGTCACGATCATCAAAGATCTCGAAGTCAAAGGGGCCGGATTTACCGCCAAACGAGGCACTGTCGTCAAAAATATAGCCCTCAATGGTATCGAAGGACAGATAGAGGGTCGCGTCAACGGTACTCGCATCGTGCTGCTATCAAAGTTTCTCAAGAAAGCTTAGAATACCCTCTTTTTTGCTTTTTTGCTGGGGCGAGAAGTATCATCTCTCCCCACTAATCTTCTAGATAAAAATATTTTTTCTATGTATGAAGTACTCTAAGAGTATAATAAGCCATCCCTATTATCACACAGGGCTGCAATCAGGTAAATATCCAAAAAAAAGGAAAACAGATGGAAACAAACAATCAAATCGATATCGATGGAACAGCTGTTTCGCTTGATGAATTAATACAGACATTTAAAGAGTCTAAATCAAGTGGCCAAAAAGCCAACAAGGCGCTCAAAAAGCGCAGGGATGAACAGTCTCTCAAGCCCTACCAGGCAGAGCTTATCAAGCTGCAAAAACATATCGAAAATACGAATCAGAAAATGATTATCCTCTTTGAGGGGCGCGATGCTGCAGGCAAAGGTGGAACGATACGACGGGTGACACGCTACATGAATGAAAAGCACTATCGTGTCGTAGCACTGGGCAAGCCGACTGACGAGCAAAGAACGCAATGGTTTTACCAAAAATACATTTCCCATTTCCCCCGAGGCGGAGAGATCGTCCTCTTTGACCGAAGCTGGTATAACAGAGCGATGGTAGAGTCTGTATTTGGATTTTGTACACAAAAAGAGTATGATGACTTCATGAAAGGTGTCAAAGGCTTCGAAAAGGATTTGACAAGACAGGGTGTTGTCCTGATCAAACTTTATTTCTCTGTTACCAAGGATGAGCAAGCACGACGATTTGAGCGTCGCAAAACCGATCCTCTCAGACAATGGAAACTCAGCGAGATCGATGTACAGGCACAAGACAGATGGGATGACTTCACCAATACCAAATTCGAAATGATCAAGCGAACCCATTCACACAATGCACCTTGGACAGTGATCCGTTCAAACGATAAGCACAAAGCCAGACTCGAGGCAATGAAAGTTATCCTCAATTCCATCGATTATGAAGGCCGGGGAGAAGAGCTCGACTATACACTCGATCCTGACATCGTGATCTCCGGTGCCAGAGAGACAGAGATTATGATCGCACAAAGAAGCAGAAGCGGGAAGTTTATTGGATAATTCCTGAGAGACAAAACAACAAAAAAGAGAGAGAAACCTGCACTCTCTCGACCCCTCTAATCAAACGCAGGGCATACAATCATCTTCGTGGGGGTCAAAAAAAAGGAAATGTATTGATTGCGTCATTGTAGTTGATACCATTAAACATCCCGATCAAAAAATACCATCCGACATACAATTGATAGAGCATAATTGCCAACAAAGAGTATCTAATAACAGCGGACATTGAAAAATAGTGTTTGAAATACTCTATTATCGTAAAGACGTAGATCAGACTGAGACTCAAATGCCAACTCCAGCTGAAGTTGCCATGGCTATAGTGCTTGCCTCCTTCGGCAAAACAGGCAAACAAAACAAATGCAAAGAAAACCAAAAGCCAGGAAAATTTGATAAATTCATTCTCTTTTACGCTTTGATAATTAAAAAATGTGATCAAAAGCGGCAGTCCCAGTACCATCAGGATAGAAATTGGGATACTGGGCGAATAGATCGACCATACACCTAGAAAATCAAAGATGATCGAACCCTCGCCTTTCCCTCCAAATTCATTCGTAAACTGATAAGCCAGTGCAGCGATTGAGAGGAGTACGGTGACAAGAGTAAATTGAAGCTGGCGTTTGTCAAAATACTTTTTCAGTATCATATAGACTAGTAATGAAGGTAAAAAAATGATAATATAATTTGGCTTTGCAAAAATAGAAGCAACTGTCACGATCACAGCCAAAATAAAGTGATAGTATTGATTGGATGCAAAAAACTTAATCGTATAAAAAACACTCAGCAGTGCCAACGGCTTCAAGGTTAAGAGCGTCACATTATGCCAGACTGATGGGGAGCCCTGGCCGAGGTAGATACGAGAATTGAAACTCATAAGAAAAAATGGACCTATCACCAGAGAGACAAAAGTGATCAAAAACCACTTCGCATAATCACGCTTATGTGTATCTAGACTTTGCGCTATTTTGTAAATGACCATCGCATAGAACGTTACCAGAAAAGCTGTAAATACAGAAGCACCTACACTATAGTCGACCCCCAGAAGATGAGAGAGATAATATGTGCCGATATGCCACAAAGGATGCGGTATATAGACTTGACCTTCAAAGTATTGCTGCATAAAATGAATATGCTGCCTGGTATCGGCGGTAATCAAACCCTGGGTTTGCATATAGACAAAAAAATAAGTAACGATAAAAACAAGAAGCAGATTCAATCCATTTATGATTGTCCAAAACTCCCCATTGTCACTGTGAGAAGTGTTATTCATGTGTCGCACCCCGATCAACCAAAAAAGAATGGAAAACTATCATAGGAACTGTTAAATGCCACACCATTGATCATTTCGACCAGGAAATACCATCCAACATACACTTGATAAAGCATGATTGCCAACAAAGAATACCTGACTACAGCAGGCATCAAAAAGTACTGTTTAAAAAACTCAATAATCGTAAATAAATAGATGAAACTCAAACTAAGATGCCAACTCCAGCTGAAGTTGCCATCTGAATAACGTTCTCCTCCTTCGGCAAAACAGGCAAACAGAATAAATGCAAACAGGACCAGAAGCCAGGAAAATTTAATATATTCATTCTTCTTCACGCTTTGATAATTGAAAAGTGTAATCAGAAACGGCAATCCAAGTGCCATCAATACAGAAACAGTGACGCTGGGTGTATAGATCGACCATACACCAAGAAAATCAAATATGATAGAACTGTCCTTGCCTTTGCCGAACTCATGTGTAAACTGGTATGCCAATGAAGCCACTGAAAAGAGAATCACTACCAGAGCAAAGAGAAGTTTTCGCTTCTCAAAAGATCTTTTTAGAAGTATATAGACGACAAGTGCAGGTAAAAAGATAATGATAAAGTTTGGTTTTGCAAAAATAGAAACGATTGTCACGATCGCGGCCAAAACAGAATAATAGAGTTGATTGGATGTAAAAAACCTGATGGTATAATAAACGCTCAATAGTGCCAACGGCTTCACCATCAAGAGGGTTACATTATGCCAAATTGAAGGCGAGCCGGGACCCATATAGATACGGGAATTCAGGCTTACAATAAACATCGGGCCAATCGTCAACGAGATCAAGGTGATCAAAAACCATTTTGCATAATCTTCTTTGTTCTCATCAAGACTTTGTGCTATTTTGTAAATGATCATTGCATAGAGCGTTACCAGAAAGGCTGTGAAGATAGACGCAGCGATACCGTACTCAACTTTCAAGAGATGAGAGAGATAATACGTACCGATGTGCCATAATGGGTGAGGTATATAATAGATACCGTCAAAGTATTGTTGCATTCGTTGAATATGCAACCCGGTATCCGATGCTATCAAGCCCACAGTTTGCATATAAAACAAAAGATATGCGATTATGAAGAGAAGGAGCAAATTCGATCCATTGATGATCGTCCATAATTCTCTACTGCTGCGCGCTGTTTTTTTATCGTTGGAAGATGTTTGCATTTTGCTGACTCCGATCAACCAAAAAAGAATGGAAAACTGTCATAAGAGCTGTTGTATGCCACACCATTGATCATTTCAACCAGAAAATACCATCCGACGTAGAGTTGATAGAGCATGATTCCCAGCAAAGTGTATCTCACGCCGGGCGGCATCACATAATACTGCTTGAAGTACTCGATAGTTGTAAAGACATAAATCAGGCTCAAACTAAGATGCCAGCTCCAACTGAAGTTGCCATCCATATAGCGCTCACCCCCTTCGGCAAAACAGGCAAAAAGAATAAAAGCAAAAAAGACCAGAAGCCAGGTAAACTTGATATACTCATTCTGTGCTATGCTTCGGATATTGAACAGAGTGATCAAAAGAGGCAGACCCAATGCCATCAAGACAGAGGCAGTGACGCTGGGTGTATAGATCGACCATACACCAAGAAAATCAAAGATGATAGAGCTGCCATTGCCTTTGCCAAATTCGTGGGTGTACTGGTACACCAGTGCGGCAAGTGAAAAAAGAATGATCGTTGAAGCAAACCATAATTGGCGTTTGTCAAAATACTTTTTAAAAAGCATATAGACGACAAGGGCAGGTAAAAAGATGATGATATAACTCGGTTTGGCAAAAATCGACAGCAATGTGATGGCCGCTGCCCAGAAAAAGTATCGGTATTGCGTGAATGCAAAAAATCTAATCGTATAAAAAACACTCAAAAGCGCAAGCGGCTTGACAGTCAAAAGCGTCACATTGTGCCAAACGGACGGGGAGCCTGGACCCATATAAATCTTCGCATAGTAATTTAGCCAGAAAAATGGGCCGATAGTCAAAGCAACAAACGTAATCAAATACCATTTTGCTTCATTTTCCTGGCTATCATCCAAACGCTTTGCGATTTTATAGATAATCATAGCATAAAGTGTAATAATGAACGCCGTAAAAATAGAAGCAGCGATGCCATAGTCTACCTTCAGAAAGTGGGAGAGATAATAAGTACAGACATGCCAAAGCGGATGCGGTATATAGATCTCATGATTGAAAAATTTATCCATATAAGCAATATGAAATGCTGTATCTGCTGCAATGAGTCCAGAAACCTGCATCAGTATAAAAAAATAAGCGATAATAAAAATCATTAAAAGGCTTAAAGTATTGATGATTTTCCAAAATTCTCTATTGTTTCGGGCTACGATCTCCCTGTCGAGATTATCCATTTATCAGCTCCTTTTTCCTTATTGTTTTGCTGTTCAAATATATAGCATATCATGGTTTAGACGCTTGGGAGACTCGAACTTGTTCGAGTCCAATGGGTTCAAATGGTAGTATATATATGGTTTAGACACTTCTGCTCGAAATGATAATACCCAACACGATCAGCATCAAGCCAACAATCTTCTGCCACGTCACCGTCTCCTGAAACAAAAAGACAGAAAAAAGAAAGACCAGGACAAATGCTCCACTCATAAAAGGGTAGGCAAAACTCAGCTCGAACTTTGTCATCGTTGCCATCCAAAAAAACGAAGCGATGAACGCAGCAGCAAAACCGCTGAATATAAACGGATCAAAAAGCAGCTTGACCAGGAAGAATATCTTTTGAACAAAATCCTCCGGCATACTTCCATAATCCATAATTCTCCACTTGAGAATCAGTTGTCCATAAACAGTAAAAAATATCGTTCCAAATATATAGAAATAGCCCATTACCCCTCTTCTTTCTTCTCTTTTTTGTCGTCAAATGTAGTCTCCTGGACAAGATAGATCGGTCTGTTTTTAGTCTCATCAAATATTTTACCTATATAGAGTCCCATAACACCCATATTGGCAAACAGTAATCCCCCGATAAAGTATAGTGAAACCATAAAACTTGTCCAGCCAGGAACTTTCTGAGCAAGGATAAAATGGCTTATGATCAACCAAACCCCGTACAATAAACTCACAAACGAAACAAGGAAGCCAAACTTGATAGAGAGCCTCAAAGGTTTATTGGATTGGGACACGATACTCTCTATCGCCAAATCTATCATTTTGGATAGCGTATATGAACTTTTCCCCTCTGCTCGCTTGGCATGCTCTACATCTATCTCTATTTTTCTGAAGCCTACCCAGTTGACATAGAGAGAGTAAACTCTATTTTGCTCTTTAAACTTCTGAACACTCTTGAGTACTTCTCTGGAGATAATACTGAAATTTGCAACTGTGTTATCCATCTTGTTTTCGGTGAAATAGTCATTCACGATATAAAACAACCTTGAACTCAGTTTTTTATAGATGCTGTCTTTTCTTTCAGACCTTCTGCCAAAAACGATATCATACCCCTCCAATGCTTTATTGTAAAGCTTGATAATGTCCTCTGGCTGATCCTGCAGATCACAATCCATCACAACGATCCAGTCACCTTGTGCAAAATCCAATCCAGCTACGATCGCTTTGTGCTGCCCAAAGTTTCGGGAAAGATTGACCCCTTTGACTCTTTCATCTTTTCGTGAAAGTTCTTTTATCGTTTCCCAGGCATTGTCCGGGCTTGCATCGTTGACCATAATGATCTCAAAATCCTCAGTAATGGTCGATAATGTATCTCTGAGTCTTTGATACAGACTGCCAAGACTTGCACAGCAACCATAAACCGGTGTTACTACTGAAATAGTCACCATTGATAAAAATCCTTTCCTTGCAAAATGCTACTAAATAGTCTTATTATAGCATTTTCACGTTTTTTTTTGCTTGTTTTTCTCGGCTTTAAGTGACTGCTTCAAAATGATCTTTTAAAAATCATCTCCTTGATCTCTTGCCCAATTGCCTGGGCGACAACCGTGCACTTGACAATAAAGAGAAAATAGATATCTCTTTCCGCCTGCTGATAGAGGCTTTCGAAATTGCCCATCCCTTTTGCCAGTACAATATCTGCACGGTCAAAAATCTCTCTGGAGGCTGCATTGGCCTCTTCGAGATCATATCCCGGTGTCTCTACGCCTGTGTCGACGATGTGTGCGCAGTCGCTGAGTAGCTGTGCTTCTTTGACTGTGACATCGTTGATGATAGGGGTGCCTCTGACAAAATAATGCACCAGCACATCATACTCTTTTTGGATCATCTCTATCAGTAGCTTATCAAAAACATGTTCCCCTGTGTTGTCACCGATGATCACGATCTCTCTCGCCTTCTCAAGTTCCCGCATAAAGGCTTCGCCATCATCGATCGCAAAAGAGAGACCAAACTGCTTTTGGATTGTCTCCTGGAGATCAAACTGGTTCTGTGCACCAAAATCGATCACATTACCGATAACCGAGAGTTTCAGCGCATCAGGAATACTCTGAACAAAAGAGGTATCGATCTTCATTGCCTCTCTGGTGGCACGTTCTTTGGAGAGTGAGACAGGGTCCTCCTCTCCGGTAATAGCCGAAATCGCCTGATAAATATCCTTGGCAATCTGCGGAGGTGTGTCAGAGAGATCGTGATCGATCAGGATCTCTGCGGAACGGTCAAGTATTTTTTTGCTGGTATCGTCATCAAGTTCCAATAGCTTGGAGACTTTGAGTGATTGATTGAGCAAGCAGCCGATACAGTCAGGTTTGATATGCATTGCCTGTCTCCTTTTTCGCGGATTGTAGCATAAGAGTACTCCAGATACCATGAAGTCAGGATCCTGCATACTCATAAATAGTAACATAATAATCACCATAATCTGTTATACTTATGAATCAGACAATCATCCTGAAAAAATGGAATTGATTTGTATCTTTGTCCTATATCATACTCTATCAAGGAGATAATGGTGCTTCAAAATAGCTACGAACTACTCTTGGGTCTCAAAAAAATGGGCTACCTGAAGAGTGAGAGAGACCCACTCTGGTGGCCAAACAGCAGCACAGAAGAGGTGATCCTGGGAGCACTTCTCACACAACAGACAAAATGGGAAAAGGTAGAGTTGTCTCTGGACAATCTAAGGAAAGCTGGCATTGGCACACTTGAGACAATCGCCAAAGCAGATATCCGACAGATAGCTGCCTGCATCAAACCCAGCGGATTTTATAATACCAAAGCCCAGAGACTTCAGCTTCTCTGTCAACATATCATAGACACCTATGGTACGTTTGAAAGTTTTCAAGAGGAGGTGGACCGAGAGTGGCTGCTAGAGCAAAAAGGAATCGGAATGGAGAGTGCCGACTCTATCCTCTGCTATGGATGCAAACGCGATGTTTTCGTTGTCGATAGCTATACCGGAAGATTGCTCGAAGCGTTTGGATATCATTTAGAAAGCTATGATGAAATTCAGGAGTGGATGCTAGAGGGGCTGGAAGAAAACTTCGATAAAGTCCAAGCACTCTACGGAAAGGAAATACCGCGTCATCAGCTCTACGCACGGATGCATGGAAAAATTGTCGAGTTCGCCAAAGCATATATCCGAGGCAAAAAAGTGGACCTGGTACAACTAACACAATTTTTGGGCATATAAAAATCCCAAACTGTCATCCATGCTACGCCTTTTGTCAAAACCTGCTATACTCCTCAAAAAACAGGATAAGCGAAATGACAGATAACGAGTGGTTATGGATAGCTTCTGCTTTGATCGCAGCTTTTTTGGCTTGGATACTGACTTTTCTTCTGTTGAGGCAAAAATATATACTGCTATTGGAGGGGCAACGGCTGGATCTGGAGTCAGACATTGCGCTGCTAAAAGAGAAACTCAACACGCTCTCCCAATCCGATGAAACACATCGAAACCTTTTGACACAATCCCAAAAAAAGCTCCAGGAAGAGAGTAATCGATCCATAGAGCTCGACCAGCATAACGCAATCTATAAAGAGCGGATCAATGGACTGAATGAGAAGGTTGTACAGTACAGAAGACTGAAAG
Organism: Sulfurovum sp.; assembly: GCA_024763175.1. Classification (GTDB taxonomy): domain Bacteria; phylum Campylobacterota; class Campylobacteria; order Campylobacterales; family Sulfurovaceae; genus SZUA-451. The sequence continues at coordinate 21,861 of JANTGA010000003.1, read as the reverse complement.
AAGAACACAAAACACTTGAAGAGGTTTTCGAGCGGAGCAGGCTTACACTGAGTACCGAACTGAGCGCTGCCCAATCACAATCGGCTGAGTATCAAAAACTTGTGGCCACCTTAGAGGACCGAACATCAGAACAGCAGGCAAAAATAGAGCAGCTCCAAAGTGAACTTGGCAAAGCACAAAATCGGATCGGAGAGCTCGATATACTGCTCGAAAGTGAACGGAAACAGAGTACGGAAAAACTGACACTGCTTCAAGAGAATAAAGAGCAGCTCAAACTGGAGTTCAGGACACTGGCCGACACAATCCTCAAAAGTAACTCCAAACAGTTTTCAGAGCAAAATAGTGAAAAATTGACAGAGATGATCACCCCCATCCAGGTGCAGTTCGAAGCGTTCAAAAAACAGATCAATGATGTCTACATCAGGGAGACGCAGGAACGATCTATGCTCCAAAGTGAGATCAAACAGATCAAAGAGATCAATCTGCAGATGAGCAGAGAGGCCAACAACCTGACCAATGCCCTCAAGGGTGAAAGCAAAACACAGGGGATCTGGGGAGAGATGATCCTCGAGCGGGTCCTGGAAAACTCCGGATTGAAGGCCGGTGAGTCCTACAAGCGGGAGGTGAGCCTGGAACATGAAAGCGACAACAGCCGCTATCGCCCGGATGTGATCGTCTATCTCCCCGATCGCAGGGAGATCATCATCGATGCCAAAACATCACTTCGCGCCTATGAGCAATATATCTCCACAGAGAGGGAGGAACAAAAGCAAGATTTTGCTGATCAGCATCTTATCTCCATCAGGAAACATATCCGTGAATTGAGCGACAAAGACTATACCGGACTCAAAGGAGTTGAGACACTGGACTTTATCTTTATGTTTGTGCCGGTGGAGAGTGCTCTGCTGATGGCGATGGAGCATGACGCTGCCCTATTCGACTTCGCATTTAAAAAAAATGTTATCCTGGTGGGACCGACGACACTCATGGTGGCACTCAGAGCAGTAGAAAATACCTGGAAGCAGGAACAGCAACAGCACAATGCTCAGGAGATTGCCAAACGGGCCGGACTGCTCTTCGATAAATTTGTCGGGTTCGTGGAAAGTGTCAATAGACTGGGGAAACAGATCAACACGATCCAAAAAACATACGAAGAGACGTATGGCAGACTTCATACTGGGTCAGGAAGCCTCACCAGTCAGTTTCAAAAGCTTGAAAAGCTTGGTGCTGCTGCCAGCAAACGACTGCCAGAACACGTTTTGAGAGAGATTGACGACTAAACTTTAATTTTATTCTAAACCACAGCTTGACCTAATAAAAAGTAGCTATAATACTTGCGATGAAAGATGAGGTGTGAGTTCATCTTTAGCGTGACAGTTAAGTGTAGTGCTAGACCGAAAGACTCTCCGATTTTGATTCCACTTCGTTAGTGAAGTGTATTTTCCTATATAAAGGTACGACAATGGCAGAATTGCTAAATGGAACTGTAAAATGGTTCAACGATGAAAAAGGTTATGGATTTATCCAACAAGAGAATGGCGGGAGTGATGTATTTGTTCACTTTAGACAAGTAAACAGCACAGGCCCCGGTCGTGTTTCTTTGACAGAAGGCCAGAGAGTAACATTTGAAATCGGTGAAGGTCAAAAAGGTCCTCAAGCTGAAAACGTCACACCACTCTAGGTGACGCATCAGACAGACTTCGCGTCTGTCTGATATGTACCATCTTCTTTTTAACAATTTACCCTATCTTTTTTTTTCATAATTTGCTATAATGTGACAAATTTTCTACGAATATAAAATAATTCTTCAGATAACTTAGACTTATTCCCCGGAATGACCTTGATCGGTATGACGAAACCTTGTTTTTGGAATTGTGTATATTTGTGAAAATAGACTTTAATGAAGTCATATATTAACACGAAAGAAACAGATATGAAATTTACCGATTTTAACCTTAAGTCAACCATACAGCAAGCGATCGACGAAGCAGGATTCAAAGAGCCAAGTCCTGTACAAAAAGAGGCGATTCCTCTGATACTTGAAGGCAATGATATCATTGCTCAGGCACAGACGGGCACGGGCAAAACCGCTGCTTTTGGACTGCCGATCATGGATCAGATGAAAGCAGACGGAAGTGTCGAAGGACTGGTCATCGTCCCTACTCGCGAACTGGCGATGCAGGTGAGTGACGAACTCTATCGTTTCGGCAAGTACGCAGGACTCAAGACGGCAACTGTCTATGGCGGAACAGCTTATGCCAAACAGATCGAGCGTGTCAAGCAGGCATCCATAGTTGTCGCTACTCCAGGAAGACTGCAAGATCTTCTGATGAGCGGGAAGATCAAGATCACTCCTCGCTTTGTTGTACTGGATGAAGCAGATGAGATGCTGGATATGGGATTTCTTGACGAAATCAAAAATATTTTTACCTTTTTGCCGAAAGAGAGGCAAACACTGATGTTTTCCGCAACAATGCCAAAAGGAATTCGCAAACTTGCTGAACAGATTTTGCATAAGCCAAAAACTATCTCCATTACCAAAACAGAAAGCACCAATACCAACATTGCACAACACTACTATGTGGTACAGGAGAGAGAACGGGATGATGCGCTGGTACGTTTGATCGATTTCAAGAATCCTGCCAAGTCTATTATATTTTGCCGCATGAAAAAAGAGGTCGATCGCTTGGTTTCACATCTCACTTCTCAGGGCTTCAAAGTCAGCGGCCTTCATGGCGATATGGAGCAAAAACAGCGAGAGGTAACCATTCGTGGATTCAAACAGGGCGGTATCGATATCTTCGTCGCAACCGATGTGGCAGCACGCGGCTTGGATGTCAATGATGTCACCCATGTCTTCAACTATCATATCCCTTTTGACTCTGAGAGCTATGTGCATCGTATCGGTCGTACCGGCAGAGCAGGCAAAACAGGCGAAGCGATCACGCTGGTCACCCCTGCTGAGCTTAGAACGATCAAGAAAATCGAAAAAGATGTAGGTACCAAGCTGCTCACACAGGTCATCCCTACTCGACAAGAGGTACAAAATAGCAAATCAGATGAACTGATCGCTGCTATCGCAGGAACCCAAATCACTGAAAATGCTATCAATCTGGTGAAAACGCTCCAGCATGATCTCGATATCGTCACCATTGCCCATCTTTTGGCTTCAAGACTTCAGGAAAGCCAAAATATTAAAGGAAAAGAGAATATTGGTTTGGGGCTCGAAGAGATAGAGCTTCTGATCGAAAGAACGATGCGAGGCAGAGGCAACGACCGAGGCAGAGGCGGATACCGAAAATCCGGCGGCAGCAATAGAAACAGCCGCAATCGCCGAAACAGCCAAGGCGGCAGTAGACATCGAGGACGAAGAAACAGCAAGCCAAGAAGAGATTGATCTAACAAAGGATTACCATCAAACTTTTAGTATCAGCCCTGGAGCCCTCCTCCAATCTGCATCTCAAAGAAGTACTTAAGCATACTCGGGATGTAGAACTACTGGGAATTTTCGACAAATCACTGGGCCATCCACTCTATGATATTTCCCAGATGGCGATCATGGGCGTCGTTGATGCACTCAAAAAGCTACACTGGTTTTTCAAGGTAGCAGATGAGATGGTTGCACTTGCCAATCAAGCAGACAAAGTACTCCTGATGGATAGCTCTGGCTTCAACCTTCCCCTTGCCAAAAAACTCAAAAAAGCTTACCCGGACAAAGAGATCATCTACTATATCCTCCCTCAGATATGGATCAGTCGTCCCAAACGCGTGAAGAAACTGGAGGCGTATTGTGACCGACTGCTGGGTATTCTCCCTTTTGAGATAGACTACTATCAAGACAAGGCAGAATATGTGGGTCATCCCCTGCTTGATGAGATCGAGTTGACAAAAGCAGATGCAGCAGTACAGCCGGATAAACACAATACCATTGCCTATCTGCCCGGAAGTCGCCGTGGAGAGATCACAAAACTCATGCCTCTCTATCGTCAACTGAGAAAAAAACTCCACTCAGAGCAGGCACTGCTCGTCATACCCTCTTCTTTTGATGACGAAACGATCCGCCAACTCTACGGAGAGATAGATGGTTTTGAGATTATCAAAGATACACAGACGGCCCTCTATCGATCAGATTTTGCTTTTATATGCAGCGGGACTGCCACACTCGAAGCAGCACTTATAGGCACACCTTTTGTCCTAAACTATATTGCCAAAAAAGTAGACTATTTCATCGGAACAAAATTTCTGGGGCTCAAACAGATAGGTCTTGCCAATATCATCTTAAACCACTATAATGGCACAACACTACACAAAGAACTGATCCAGGAAGATGTCACACTTGACAATCTGCTCTTGGAGTATGAGCGTTTTGATCAAAAGCTATTTGCACAAAAAGCTTCTGAACTCAAAGCCTATCTTGACCATGGCAGCAGTCACAATATCGCCAATATTATCATGGAGTAAATTTTGATTTTGATCTATTTTGAGAAGCGCATATGCTAGTACATATCTGCTGTTCTGTCGACAGCCACTTTTTTTTGCAAAAACTTCAAACATCTTATCCGGATGAAAAGCTCATAGGGTTTTTTTATGACCCCAACATTCACCCCTATAGTGAATACCAGCTTCGGCTGCTCGATGTAAAACGATCCTGTAAAAAACTGAATGTTGAATTGATAGAGGGGGAGTACGATACAGAGAGTTGGCTCAAAGCTGTTCGGGGATTGGAGCACGAACCGGAGAAGGGAGCACGATGCTCTGTCTGCTTTGATCATCGCTTTGAAGCTACAGCGCAACAGGCACAAGTCCTGGGAGAGAAAATTTTTACTTCCACCCTTTTGACCAGTCCAAAAAAATCACTCACACAACTCCAAAAAGCCGGTGAAATGCTTGCAGAAAAGTATGGATTGGAATTTTTGGCTCCTGATTATCGCAAAGCATCAGGAACACAAGAGCAAAACAGAATAGCCAAAGAGGATGCACTCTATCGGCAGGACTACTGCGGCTGTCTGTTCGGCTTGACGATGCAGCGTGATCAGCAGAACAAACTCGCTGACGAACTCTTCGTGCCAATCTCTGGGCAGATACAGCCCGAATCGATCGAAGCACGCATCAGACTCTATGAAAAACGATGGAAACTTGAAGAGGATGGCGTCCCTCACAAAATTATCAAGCAGCGCTTTCTAAACTGGCGCCTGATCAGTGGTCTGCTTCGGGTTCGAAAAGAAGTCGTTCCGGCACACTTTCTCCCCTACTCTACACTCAAAGGTGACTACAGCAGAGGCGGCATAGAGTATACGATCGACCAGATACACTATATGAATCGCGACGAAGTGCGCTTTATTTCACTGCAGCACTACAATCAGCTTCTTCATGCAGCATATCAATCTGTCTCAGAACTGATTTTTTCTCCTCCTCTTTTTGAGGATGAACTGAGAGTACGTCAACTACTGGAACCTGACTTTTTTTCACTCAGCGCCCTGTTGGTCGTCGATGAGATACCGGAAAAAAAGATAGAAATCCTTTGTCAAAGCAAGACCTATAGTGATGTCCGCGAAGTTCTTGTCGAGCGCTAAAGTTACGTTGCAAACAGTTTGGCTTTGTTTAAATCTTTTTGGGTAAAATACCTCTTCTAATTCCGTACAAAAGGCTCCACTTGATATTTAATGTTGTTGATATTCAGAAAATCCTTCCCCATCGCTACCCTTTCCTGCTGGTAGATAGAATCACAGCCCTCGATAACGGCAAGTCTATAGAGGGATATAAAAATGTTTCGATTTCAGAACCAGTCTTCCAGGGGCATTTCCCCGGCCATCCCATCTATCCGGGTGTTATGATTATTGAAGGCATGGCTCAGGCAGGCGGTGTTCTGGCTTTTCAGAGTCTTCCCGAAGAAGAAAAAGATCAAGCTGATGAAAAAGTTGTCTACTTTATGAGTATCGACAAAGCAAAGTTCAGATCACCCGTAACACCGGGAGATAAGCTGGTCTATAAGCTCGATGTCATCAAAAACAAGGGACCGGTATGGCAACTTGATGCCAAAGCCTATGTTGATGATAAAATCGTTGCCCAGGCAGAACTAAAAGCTATGATTGTTGACAAATAAGGACACTGTATTGATACACAATATTCATCCCAGCTCCATCATTGAAGAGGGAGCTGTGATCGGCGACAATGTCAAGATCGGTCCATTCTGTCATATCACCAAAAAAGTCTTTATCGGAAACGGTACGACTATTGCCTCCCATGTTCTCATCACGGGAGAGACACACATCGGAGAGAATAATCAAATTTTTGCGCATTCTGCTATCGGTACCATCCCTCAAGACCTCAAATACAAAGGTGAAGAGGTTCAGCTCATTATCGGAAATGAGAATATCATCAGAGAATTTGCACAGATCAACCCCGGTACAGAAGGGGGCGGACGCATAACCAGAATCGGAAATCGGAATCTCCTGATGGGCTATGTCCATGTCGGTCACGATGTACATATCGGAAATCAATGCATCCTGGCCAACGGTACGACACTGGCAGGCCACGTGGAGTTAGGCAATCATGTGGTGATTGGCGGCCTCAGTGCGATTCATCAGTTTGTCAAACTCGGAGACTACGCGATGCTGGCCGGTGCCAGCGCACTGGCTCAGGATATTCCGCCTTTCTGCATGGCCGAAGGTAATCGCGCAACGCTCAGAGGACTCAATCTGACCGGCTTGCGACGAAACATCGATCGCAACGGTATTGATGCACTCAAAGCTGCCTATCGGGAACTGTTTGAAAAAGGGAAACCTTTACAGGAGTCTGCACAGCAGCTTTTGACGGAGACCCACTCCGATCATGTCAAACAACTTAGTGAATTTATCAAAAACTCAAAGCGGGGTATTCCGTTTACAAGGAGAGCGAATGTCTAAAAAATTGTGCAGTTTCTGCGGCACTCACGAGAGTGAAAAAAATCCATTGATTGCGGGTACAGATGCTTACATCTGCTCCAATTGCGTGGTCTCTGCCTACAAGATTCTTTTTGGAGAAGAGGAGCCTGCCGTACAACTTGACTTCAATGAAGAGCTCCTCTCTCCCAAGGAGATCAAAGGGATGCTGGATGACTATGTCATCGGGCAGGAGAATGCAAAAAAGACACTCAGTGTCGCAGTCTACAATCACTACAAACGTATCTTCAAGGATATCAAAGAGGATGATACACAAATAGCCAAATCCAATATTCTTCTACTGGGGCCTACAGGAAGCGGCAAGACACTCCTTGCTCAAACCATTGCACAATTTTTAAATGTTCCCATCGCGATAGCCGATGCGACCAATCTGACAGAGGCAGGTTATGTAGGGGAGGATGTGGAAAATATCCTGACCAAGCTTCTACAGGCAGCTGACGGTGATGTGAAGCGTGCGGAACAGGGGATCGTCTTTATTGACGAAGTGGACAAAGTCGCCCGAATGGGAGAGAACCGTTCGATCACACGTGATGTCTCCGGAGAAGGTGTCCAGCAGGCACTCCTGAAGATCATCGAAGGCTCTATTGTCAATATCCCGCCCAAGGGAGGCCGCAAGCACCCCAATCAGGATTTTCTGCAAATCGATACTTCCAATATACTCTTCATCTGCGGTGGTGCATTTGATGGCTTGAACGATATCATCAAAAGACGACTGGGAAGCAATACCCTGGGATTCGGGCAAGAGAAACGCACTAAAAGAGAAGAGGAAGATATGATTCATCTGGTTGAATCCGGAGATCTTGTCTCTTTTGGTCTGATCCCGGAACTTATAGGACGGCTTCACGTTCATGCGACACTCAACCAAATCAGCAAAGAGGATATGGTGAGGATTCTTGTAGAACCTAAAAACTCTCTCGTCAAGCAATATCAGAAACTGTTTGGTATTGACCATGCAGTTCTTACGTTTGAGCCAGAGGCACTCTCTGTGATCGCTCAGCGTGCTATCGATCGAAAAACAGGTGCAAGAGGACTGCGCTCCATTATGGAAGAGGTGCTCCTTGATATCATGTATGAATTACCCGAACTCGAAAACTATGAAGTCGTCATTACACCCGAGGTCATTGAAAACGGTGAAGAACCGATCTATATCAAAAACAAATTAAGCGCATAAGGATAATAATGTTCAAAAAACTAATGGGAATTTTCTCCAATGACATGGCAATAGACTTAGGAACAGCCAACACACTGGTATTGATCAAAGATCAGGGCATCAGTATCAATGAACCGTCAGTCGTTGCTATACAATATGACAAGTATGGTCAGGAGCACATCTTGGCTGTTGGCAAGGAAGCCAAAGATATGGTCGGTAAAACACCGGGTAATATTAAAGCGATTCGGCCGATGAAAGATGGTGTTATAGCGGACTTTAATGTGACCGAAATGATGATTCGATACTTTATTGAAAAAGCACACAAAAGAAAAAGCTTCTTCAGTCCCCGTATCATCATCTGCGTTCCCTATGGATTGACACAGGTTGAAAGAAAAGCAGTCAAAGAGTCCGCTATCAATGCCGGTGCACGCTACGTTTATCTTATCGAAGAGCCAATGGCAGCTGCGATTGGAGCAGGCCTTCCGATCAAAGAACCCAACGGCAACCTTGTCGTTGATATTGGTGGAGGAACCACTGAAATCGGTGTCATCTCGCTCGGTGGTCTTGTCTTGAGCAAATCTTTGCGGGTGGCAGGCGACAAGCTTGATGCCTCTATCGCAAACTATATCAAGCAGAACTTCAATCTCTTGATCGGGGATCGAGTAGCCGAAGAGCTCAAGATCAAGATTGGTACTGCTGTCCCTCTGGAAGAAGACCTGATAACCCTGGTCAGGGGCCGTGATTCGGTTGAGGGCGCCTTGGCTTCAATAGAAATCAGCAGCGAACACATCAGAGAGGCGATGAAAGAGCCGATTCGCGAGATCGGTGAAGCACTCAAAACTGTACTGGAGGATACACCACCTGAGCTGGCAGGAGATATCGTAGAAAACGGTATTGTTTTAACAGGCGGAGGTGCGTTGATAAGAGGCTTGGATAAGTATCTCTCCAACTTGGTAAAGTTGCCGGTTTATATCGCTGAAGAACCATTGCTTGCAGTTGCAATTGGGACGGGAAAAGCACTTGACGAGATAGATCTACTACAACAAACTTCATATGAAGACTAAATTTCTCGTTGCCACTCTACTTTTTTTATTTTTGACGATCATGTTCTTCCAAAAGGAGGGCAAGATCGACAACACTCTCCTTTCAGTGATCAATCCAATCAAACAGATCTATACGAATATCACCAAAGAGGTAGGCGACAAAAGCCAAAGCTATGTCCATCAGAAAGAAAATATCCAAAAACTTATCAGAATCAATCGCTTCCTGAGAGAACGATTGCTTGAGCAAAAGCATTATTTGGAACAGGTCAGCGACATCTACAAAAGACTTCCTTCTCTGGAGAAATTACCTCGCAACAGCGTCGATATTGTACAAACCATCTCTTACGTCAAGCTCAATACTTTCAGTCAGGTCATCTTGACAAAGCCCTTTGACTTGAATGGCAGCAGAGAAAAGCTCTACGGATTGATACAGGGCAGTGTCGCTGCAGGCGTGTCACATCTGGAAAACAACAATCTCTACGGAGCACTTGTCTCCAGCGAGAAGTGTCGATTTTCAGTTTTTGTAGGCAAGGAGCGTGCTGCCGGTATCGCAATCGGTATCAATACCAAGCAGATGCAAGTCAAGTTTATCCCCAAATGGACCAAAATAAAGCCAGGTGATGAAGTCTTTACCAGCGGACTGGATAGGATCTTTTTTGCCAATATTCCGGTAGGAATTGTAGAGAAGGTAGAGATCGAAAACAGTTATAAGGTTGCCTATATTAAACCCTATGCGGACATCCTTCACCCGGACTATTTCTACCTGGTCAAGGACCCATCAGCAACACTGGTATCCAAGTTTGACGGTAAGTATTATCCTGATATTAATCGTTCGGCACTGTATACCGAATCCAACACAAGCTATTCGGATGAAGACAATCAGACACTATTTGACCAAAATCTCTCCTCGATAGATATCAATCGGACACTTGAAAGTATGCAGGATCCACACATTTCAAGTATCCCTTCTGTTTTGCCTGAAGAGCCCAAAAAGATTATTCAGACACAGGAGGAGGAGGTGAGTGAAGAGCAGATGCGGCCTCCTCCAGAGAGACGACGGCAAGTAAGCCCAAAAAGAAAGAGAAAAGAGAGAGAAAAGAGAGAAGTTGATAATCTCGATATCTTTTGACGCCTTGAGCAATACTCTTTTTGGCAGGGGCTATTAAACAATGAACCTGTATAATACTAAACTAAAACGCAAGGGTAATCCTCTATGGCTAAACGCGAAGATATCAAAACTATTTTATTGATTGGCTCCGGTCCGATTGTTATCGGTCAGGCATGTGAATTTGACTATTCCGGTACACAGGCTGCCAAAACACTCAAGGAACTCGGGTACCGGGTTGTATTGATCAACTCCAACCCTGCTACGATTATGACGGATCCGGAATTTGCACACCGCACATACATCGAACCGATTACGGAAGACTCCATCATCCAAATTATCAAAAAAGAGTCTGTCGATGCCATCCTCCCCACCATGGGTGGCCAGACAGCATTGAATGTTGCTATGAGCATGTATGAAAAGGGGATGCTTGACGGTATTGAATTCCTGGGCGCCAATCCTGAAGCGATCAAAAAGGGTGAAGATCGTCAGGAGTTTAAAGAGGTGATGATCAAGATCGGAATGGATCTTCCGATTTCACAGTATGCCTACACGATGGATGAAGCTCTCGAAGCGGCGAAAATGATCGGTTTCCCACTCATTATCCGTGCATCCTACACACTGGCTGGAGGTGGTTCCGGTGTTGCCTACAATATGGATGAGTTCAAAAAAATTGTCAAAGGCGGCTTGGAAGCCAGTCCCGTCTCCGAGATCCTGATCGAAGAGTCTCTGCTGGGTTGGAAAGAGTATGAGATGGAGGTGATTCGTGACAGAGCCGACAACTGCATCATCGTCTGTTCCATCGAAAACTTTGACCCAATGGGTGTTCACACAGGCGACAGTATCACCATCGCCCCTGCACTGACACTGACAGATAAAGAGTATCAGCGTATGCGTGATGCCTCTTTCAAGATCCTGCGTGAAGTCGGTGTCGACACTGGCGGATCCAATGTGCAGTTTTCCATTAACCCCGATACCGGTCGTATGATCGTCATCGAAATGAACCCCAGGGTCAGTCGATCCTCCGCATTGGCATCCAAAGCCACAGGCTATCCTATTGCCAAAGTCGCAACACTGCTTGCTGTAGGTTATACACTGGATGAAGTCACCAATGATATCACGGGGACACCTGCGAGCTTTGAGCCGGTGATTGACTATATTGTCACCAAGGTCCCCCGCTTTACCTTTGAAAAATTCCCTATGGCTGACTCTACGCTGACCACTGCGATGAAAAGTGTCGGTGAAGTGATGAGTATCGGTCGAACCTTCAAAGAGTCTTTCCAAAAAGCACTCTGCTCACTTGAAACCGGGCTGATAGGGTTCAATCCCATCAAATGCAAAGGTGAAGAGTTGGTGAGAGAGATAAGACGTTCGCACGAAGAGCGTATCCTTTATGTTTTTGAAGCACTTCGACGAGGGATGTCAGTGGATGCAATATTTGATCTTTGCAAAATTGACAGATGGTTCCTCTATCAACTCGAAGAGCTTGCCCAAAGTGAAGCATCGATGGATATCGCGATGCTTAGTGATGAAAAGAAGCTCCGGAAAATCAAAAGTGAAGGTTTCTCTGATGCGATGATCGCAGCTGTGATTGATCGCAGAGAGGGACTTCATCTCAGTGAAAATGATATCTACCGTGCCAGAGAAAAAATGGGAATCGTACTCGAATACAATGAAGTGGATACCTGTGCGGCAGAGTTCAAGGCGCTGACCCCTTACCTCTACTCTTCGACCAATATCACCAAACTCCCGCAAAATGAAAGTGTTCCATCAGACAAGAAAAAAGTCCTTGTGATCGGCGGAGGTCCCAACCGGATCGGCCAGGGTATCGAGTTTGACTACTGTTGTGTTCATGCTTCTTTTGCTCTTGAAGATATGGGTATCAAATCCATTATGTACAACTGTAACCCCGAAACAGTTTCGACAGATTATGATACCTCTGATGTCCTTTACTTCGAACCGATTGATTTTGAACATGTCAGAAATGTCATAGAGCTCGAGAAGCCTGATGGTGTGATCGTCCACTTTGGTGGGCAGACTCCGTTGAAATTGGCGAAGAAACTTACCACGATCGGTGCCAAAATCTCAGGAACAACAGCCAAGGTGATTGATTTGGCAGAAGATAGAGAGCAGTTTTCTGATTTTATTGAAAAACTGGGACTGAAACAACCTAACAACGGTACGGCATTTGCCAAGGATGAAGCGATGGCCATCGCCAATCGTATCGGTTATCCCGTACTGGTACGGCCAAGCTTTGTATTGGGGGGTCGTGGTATGCGTACGGTCTATAGCGATGCAGAACTCAGAGAATATATGGATGAAGCCGTCAGCGTATCCCATGATGCACCGGTATTGATCGATAAATTTCTGGACAACGCTATCGAACTGGATGTCGATGCGATCTGTGACGGAACAGATGTCTACATCGGCTCTGTGATGCAGCATATCGAGGAGGCAGGGATACACTCAGGTGATTCTGCCTGCTCTCTGCCGCCCGTATCCATCTCTGACCTGCTCGTAGAAGAAGTGAAACAACAAACAGCCGATATTGCCCTGGGGCTTGGCGTCGTAGGATTGATGAATATCCAGTATGCGATCCACAAAGGCATCATCTATCTCATCGAAGTTAACCCCAGAGCATCAAGAACCGTACCCTTTGTCTCCAAAGCGACAGGTGTACCTCTGGCCAAAGTAGCAACAAGAGTCATGCTGCAGGGGGATCTCAGAGAAGCATTGAGGTATTATGACATCTTTAATGTAGTCAATTTTGACAAGAAGATTCTGGAACCGATACTCAAAGGTCATGTGGCAGTTAAAGAGGCTGTTTTCCCCTTCAATAAACTACCGGGTTCAGACTTGATCCTCGGGCCGGAAATGAAATCAACCGGTGAAGTCATGGGCATCTCTGACACTTTTGGTATGAGTTTTGCAAAAAGTCAGTTTTCAAGCAAAAACAATATCCCGCTGGAGGGAACTGTCTTTATTTCATTGACCGAAGCAGACAAGCCTTATGCCGGCGAAGTAGGAAAAATGTTCAGTGACCTTGGATTTGCAATCATTGCAACCTCCGGTACACACCAGGCACTCGAAGCAGCCGGTATATCGGCAAGCAAGGTATTAAAGATCTATGAAGGCCGCCCCAATATAGACGATATGATCAGAAACGGGGAAGTCTCTCTGGCGATCAATACCAGCGACAATAAAGCCAGCAAAGATGATGCCAAAACAATGAGACAATCCGTTCTCAGCAACAAAGTTGCTTATTTTACGACGATTGCAGCAGCGAGAGCTACGGCACTGGCTATCGAAGAACTCAAAGGGACCAAAGGTTCTCTCGAACCAAAAGCCCTGCAAGACTATCTTGTCAAATAAGCAGTGAGCAGTGAGCAGTGAGCAGTGAGCAGCTGGCAAATCTCGTTTTTCTGACACCGACAGATACGACGGTTGGCTTTGTTTCTCAAAATGCTTTCAAGCTCACGCTCATCAAGCAGCGGCCTCCCTCCAAGCACTATATTAAAGCCATCCCCTCACTCCGGACACTTACATCCTTCACTCGGGTACCCAACCGACACAAAAAGCGTATCAGAAGGGCAAAACGAAGCACCTTCATCTTTCCTAACGGATACTCGTATCGTGTGATCAAGACGCATCCTCATCATTCGCTGATTCAAAAACTTAGCTGGGCCTACACAACTTCAGCCAATCCAAGCGGGAAAGATTTCGATGAAAAATTTGCCACTTCAGTAGCGGATGTCATTGTCGGGTATCCCCTGCCCGAAAAGCAGAAAACTGCTTCTTCTATCTATCAAATAAACAATACCAACATAAAAAGGATACGCTGATGCCTGCCGCCAAACCCTTCTGGAAAAACGAAGTACTCAAAATAGAAATTGAAGAGAGTGAGATACCCTGGCTCAAAATTTTTACCCGGGGAGTCTATCGGGAGATGAGTGAAGTTCCTTTGGATATAAGGGTAGAAATTTATACACTACTCGATCTCATCGAGAGAGAGATGCTTTCTTATTATAAACCTACCAAGATCAATATCGCTTCTTTCGGTAACTATATGCCTCACGTACATTGGCATATAATGGCACGATTTGAAAAGGATAGCCACTATCCTGAACCTATGTGGGGCACAAAACAAAGAGAAGTCAAACTCTCCCTTCCCTCTTTTACCCTCTTTTTGGAGCAGCTTTATCCGCTCCTTCCCCCAGAGAAGCAGTTGCCGGACTGATACTTTTTAGTATCTTCTGTTGCGATTATAATTATAGGATCGATTGTAGTTTCTACTCTTATAGTTTCTGTTGTTGTAGCGGTAGCGATTATTGTACTGGCTTCGACTGGTATAGTATCCATAGTGTCCGACTGTTGCTCTATAGCGTCGTCCACGGTAATAGCGATATCCTCTATTGTAGTAGTGTCCGTTATAATAACGATGACCCCGATAATAGTAATACCCATTGCGGTAATATCCACCATAATAGTAGCGTCCCCCATAATAGTAATAGGGCTGATTATAATAATAGGGATAGCTGTATGATGAGAGTGCGATCGCTGTCCCCGCACCCATCGCCACGCCTGCTGCCATCGCCTGCTCTTCGGGTGTACATCCAGTCATAAGCAATGCAGAAGAGAGTGCTGCCACAACGCCTATTTTTTTCAAGTGTTGTCGTATCATTTGAAACTCCTTTTCTTTTACTTATCTAGTATAACTAAAAATAGTTTCATTTTAAAGATTTTTAAAAAATATTCAGTTTTTGAAAATAAAATGGGTTGATTTGTCACTGAAAAAATGGGTGACTTTCAACTTCAGTTGATGCCACCATGATCGCTTCAACGCTATTTTCGGATCGAGCTCCTTTTGTCTCTGCTGCGCAAGTTCAAGTTTTTTTGCCAAAATAATTTTTGATTTTTTGATCTTGTATGGCATAAAATCACTCTGCATCAAGCACCCTCTCGATCTCGTGCATGGCATCTTCATTCTTAAGTCTGAATTTTATTTCAATACGTCTGGAAGCATCTTTGTCTTCGATGCCATTGACTTTGATGGCATCCAGATAGGATCGTCCGCTTGCAGTAATCAATGGTTTGATATTGTATTTTTCGGCAAAATCAAGCGTCAGAAGGTAATTCATCACTGCAAAGGCACGACGTTGAGAAAGGTCAAGATTGTAGAGATAGCCTCCATCGCTGTCTGTATGCCCTTCAATGATGATCTTGTCAAGGTGCGGCTTGATGGTAGGATTGGTTACGAGCGCACCGATATACTCTTCAAAAGCCTCTTTGAGTTTACTCTTGGATGCCTCTTTGAGTTCTGCACTTCCTTTATCGAAGAGAATATTCGATGAGAGTCTGAGGGAACCGTTCTGGGGATCGATGGAGATTTGATCCCCCAGCTCTTTTTTCAATGCTGCGATCACTTTGACTTTGATACCGGTCAAACTCTTGATTTTTGCTTTTTGCTCTTGCAGATTCTGAACTATTTTATTGTAGTTGGTCTCCTTCTCGTCCAATGCATTCAACAAGCGGAGCATCTCCTTCTCTTTGAGTACTGCAGATTTGTTGGCATCTGTCAGCTGGTTTGAGAGGATCACTATTTTTCCTCTGTAATCCTCAAGCTCTTTTTCACTCTTTTTCTTCTCTATTTTTGCTTTATCCAGCAGATTCTGGACGAGCACAACTTTGCCACTGAGCTTATCACGCTGCGTGTTTGCTTCTAGTAAAAGCTTATTGAGTTTCCTGATCTTCTCTTTTTTCAGTGCCAACTGATGATTTTTTTGACTCAGTGCCTTCTCTTTGCTTGAGAGATTTGCATCCTGTTGTTTGATATGGTCTATTTTTTCACGAAGCATCATGTTCAATTGATTGAGCTTGCTCTCCTTGCCGGTTAAATCCTTCTGGGCAGAAAGCAGCCTCTGCTCCTGCTCGTGCAAATCACTCTTGAGGATGATGGATTTGGAGACGATTGCACCGATCAAAAGGATAAAAACAAATAGTAGACCCGCCATCAGGTCTGCATAAGAGATCCAAAAGTTACTCTCATCCTCTTTTTTTTCTTTTGCAAACATATTACGAGTCCGCTCCTGTCTCGTTATGTTTTTGCAGATATTGGATTTTGTACTGTATTTCTCTATTTTGCTCACTGAGCATGAAGGTAAAATCCGCCAACTTTTCGACGATCTGTCCTACTTCATTATCAATTTTTACAAAAGTGTGATCGACTGTATCATCAAAATGCTGAAGCGCACGATGAAGGTTTTGGCTACTTTTATTAAAGCTTTCGATATTGCTCTTGATATGTGCTATGGCATTGACACTCTCTTCTCTACTCTGTATCAGTGTCAGTGTTTTGCGCAGCTCCATCGATGTGACCTGCATATGCTCACTCAATACACTGAAACTATTGGTGGTGTCGTCTACAATTGTTTTGTAGTTTTTCATATACTGCTCATTCAGCTCTTTGATGAAGTCCAGATTGAAAGTCTCTTTGAGCGTCTGAACGATCTGTTGGTCCTTGAGTTCACTCTGCATATGTTCGTGTTTGATCAATTCACTTTTTTTCCAAATATACTTATCGTAGATTCGCTCAAGGTCGTAAATATATTTATCTGCTTTACTAGCCCCACTCTTTTCAAAATAGATCCACAGGAGTGATAGAAAAATACCATAAATTGATGCATAGAATGCGGTACCGATCCCCGAGAGAAGCAGTGAAATCTCCTGGTCAAGCGCACTGAGATCCTTGACGGTAAAATCAGGCATCGAGAGGGCAATCGCGACAAACGTTCCCAATATTCCAAGCATAGGAAAGACACTGGGCGCGACTCTGGCAAAGTTATCATTTCGTATATCTTTGTAATAATCCGCGATATATTCATCCACCGGAAGTGTGGACTTGGTCTCTCCCATAATCAGCAGACTATTCTCCTCCATGGCATCCCGTAGATTATTTTCCATCTCTCCAAACGATCCCCGCATATGACACACTGCATAGTTTGCATTATGCTTGATAAAGAGGATAAAAACCAGAAAGATAAAGGAGACAATAATCAATGTATGTATCTCCACATGCAACGGAATATACCCGAGATAACCTGCCACCAAGCCACCCATAAAGAGCAGCGGCAGTATCAATATAGCAAAAAATTGTGAAAAGCAGTGTTCTTGATTGTGTCCATCCGATGGCATGGTGTTCTTCCTTGTGCAAATATAGATAATTATTATAGGAAAATAAGATTAATCTCGGGTGAAAACGTGACGATTAAAGCGTGATCGTTATACTCTCCCCAAATGGGATTTGCTGTGGCTGCGGCAATATCCAGAGCGTATCATAAAGCGGTTCCACAGAAGGGAAGGTTCCCAATCCATCGGTAAAATAGATCAGCAGTGTCGGATGATCGATAGCGCGGTCGATATAGTCAAAGACAGGTCTGAAGTCTGTCCCGCCCCCTCCTTTGAGCGTATAGCTGAGCGTTTCACCGGGCAAAAAAACCTGATGGGACTGTATCTTGGCGTCTGCCATG
Source organism: Sulfurovum sp. (assembly GCA_024763175.1). GTDB lineage: Bacteria > Campylobacterota > Campylobacteria > Campylobacterales > Sulfurovaceae > SZUA-451. The sequence continues at coordinate 4,096 of JANTGA010000003.1, read as the reverse complement.
ATGATATCGATCTCAAAATTGGGATACTGCTGAATGATCGATTCTACTTCCCCAAGAAAAATCCCCAACAGCTTCTCATCCACAGAGCCGGAGGTATCGATAGCAATGACGATACGCAGCAAGTCAGAGCTCAGACTGGGCAGATAGATACCGCGATAAAGATACTTCATATTGGGCGGCACAAATGTAAAACTGCTCTTGGCATACGAAGCGATATTGCGATAGAGTATTTCACGCCAGTCGATCTGATGGCTAAAGTAGCGGGGTACGAGAAACTCCAAATCTTTGGGCAGTGTTCCCTGGCGTTTCATCTTTTCAAAGAGTTGCTCATAAAACTCCTCGGCCATCCGCTTCTCTGCCTCCAGATCCATCTGTGATCCACTTTCGTCGTCTTCATCCCGGGATTGCCCTGAAGTCTCATGTTCGTTTGGTGTTGTCTTGCCGTCAGAATGAGCGGTCTGTCTCGGTCTGGACTCATCCTCCTGCGTGCCCTTTCCCTCCTGGGAGACACGATCGTTATTCTCTTTGCCCTGCTCGTTGTGTGCCTGCTCTTTGAGATTTTCATCACGACTCAGCTCTTCATTGATGATCTCGGATCGGAGGATCTCGTAGACCTCTTCGGCATACATGCCCTCAAAACGCTCCTGAAAATTGGCACGATCGGGAAGCGTCAAACCGTTGCGCACCAGCATACTGTTGATCGTATAATCTGTCGCAAGCTGCCAGAGCCAGTCATAACGCTCCCCTGCTCTCTTCTCGTGCTTGAGCACACTGTGCATCGCTCCGTTTGCCAATGCAAACTCCACATCCTCTACCGGTGCAGCATCAAAGTAGTCATCATTGAATTGCAGGATATTTCCATCTGAGAGAAACGCTTCGATCGCATCGCTCTTTTCTAGTTTCAAACCCGAAGCAATCGTCCCAAAATAGGGATGCTCCAACATCAGTCTACCCTTGGCTTTCTCTATCTTTTGCTGATAATTCACAGGCGTATACTCCAGACTAAGCCATGACTTCACAGCTGTCGTTGGTGCAAAAACGACTCTCTATCCCGTCACTGCCCCCGAAACTGCTCCAGTCGATCTCCGGTATCGCTGCGAGACGCTTTTCGTACTCCTCTTTGCTGATCCCTTCATACGGCATCTGTTCATAGGCTCCTGTCTCAGAGTGCGGCAGCATCGAAACTGACTTGATCGTCGGTGCAAAGAGGGCCAGCATATGCTCGATCTGATCCCCTTCGGTTTCAGGGTTGAAGTAGACAGTACAGCTGACCATATTGTCACTCCACTCACGCTGCAGCATCGCCAAAAAAGCAAACTGTTCCCACGCAGAGACTGATGTCGCTTTGCGGGTTTTTCCCTGATCGATCGGAAATTCGAAGACAGTGGTATTGGCACTGTAGTGGTCCGGTTCATTGGGTATACCTGCGTTTTTGAGTACGTCACAAATCGTCGAACTGTTTCCCACGCGCATACGACGAATCGCATACTTGAAGGTTGGGAAATTCATTCCCGAGCTGACACCGACAAGCTGACTGATCGTACCTGACGGCTTCACGGTTGTGACCCGTATCGATGGCGGTACTCCTGCCTCGGCTGCCAGTTCACGATTGTTGCTACCTACGAGCTTGTAGCCTTTTCTCAGACGCCGCGTCAGCTCTGTCGCCCCAAACTCATCAAGCATATCGGCGACACCCGAAAGGCTCACGCCGATACGGCGGTTTCGTACCACGATCGCGTTGGTCTCAGGGCGGTGCGTGGGCAGAAGTGCCACGGTAGAAGCATAAAACGTCGCATACTCCAGTGCTTCATAAAACGCATCTTCATCTTCACAGCGTGCCGAAAAAACTTCCGCCAGATTACACAGCTCGAAACTCTCCAGAGGAATCTCCGAACAGGGGTTCGCCAGCCACGCTTTGTCTTCTGCTTTGTCACCGTAGCGTCCATATTTTTGAACATTGATCAGATTCATGATCCCCGGCTCCCCGTTTCTGAGGATATGCCTGGCGATCTCGGGCAGTTTTTGAAAGTCTTCATTTTTATCCAGCACTACGGTATTGTTGGACATCCACCCTATCTCTGATCGGTCCGGGTTTTTTTCGAAATCCTTGAGCTCCAGAAATGTTTCATCATCCATACTCCCCAGAGCGATCTCCGCACTTCGGCGGACATTGCCCGCGACCACACAGGCTCCGATCGCATTCATCACATCTGCAACAGTGCGGGTTTGATCATGTATCTTGTGGCAGTAATTATCCATATAGTGCTCGATACGTCTATGCAGCTCTATGAGTGGTGCCGGACCGGAGGCAGTGCCGCCAAAACCGCTGATCGGGGACCCTTCGGGCCGGATGACACCATAGTCAAATGCAAACCAGGCACCGCCTTTGGTGTAGCTTTCGATCAGGAGCCGTACCGAAGCCACCCACCCCTCCCGGCTGTCAGGAATGACAAAAGCGATCGGACGGGATTTGTCCGGCATCACAACATCTTCACCCTTCCATGCGGTATTGAACCCCACACCGACGCCGCACATCAGCATATCCATAGCCCAGTCCGCTGCCAATGCCAAATCATTCGTATCGACCGCTCCGCAGTTATTCAGTGCTGCACCGCCACGCTCATAGACATAGTCTGTACCCATCACCCAGAGTCCGCGTCCAGGCGGCAGCCATTTCATATCGAACATGGCATCGGCCAGCTTTTTGGCGTACCCCTGCCACTTCTCCTCCTCCCAAGTCAAGCGATTGAGGAGATAATGATTTTTACGAACGGACATGATACCGTTGATCACACGAATCACCGTATCAGGCCAATGCTCCTGGGATCCATCAGGCTTGATGCGACTGTAGGTGCGGTAATAGGTCGCTTCTCCAAAACCGCCGAAACCAAATTTCACTGTTTTTGCAAAAAGCGCATCACAAAATATTTTTTTCAGGGCGAAGCGCTCCACAACGACCATCTCTTTGTGCTCACTTTCATCTACTTTCTTTCTCATTCCAACCTCATTTTAAAAACTTAATCCGGGTTTACTGCCACTGCTTATGCCAGGAGATAGGCAAACTTCTGTACCCAATCTCCCCATACCTCTGAACCTTCCACATCGATCCCGTTGAGCTGCATATCTTTGACGAGCATAATGGCATACTCGCCGGGAAGCCCCAGAGAGAACAGCAGTACATTGTCGATATGATCCTCCTCTTTGGACTCTCTGAGGCGATTGACCAGACCGATACTCAGCGCCATCATCAGTTTGGGGTCGTCACTCTTTTCGATCTCCATGATCGTCCCCTCCAGAATAGCTGAGAGATCAGGCAGTTCTTCCATCACACGCTTGAAACTGATATAACTGACCGCCCCTTCGCGGCCGACTGCCCCGCTGATACTGTCGAGTATCAATTCATTTTCGATACCACTCTTGATGATCGTATCGACATACTCCCAGGAGCGCGGTGTCGCGAAGCTCTTTTCATTACTGCCCGGATCGAATGTAAAGAGCATCTCTTTGTCAAATGCCAGAAAAGCGATGATCGACGCATCGATCTCTCTGCTATAGGCCCAACGCTTCCAATCCTCAAAATCCACCTCCATCTCGAAGTGGACGAAACGATTTGCCAGCGGTGGCGGCATCTTGTAGACGACACCCCGATCATTCTCCCGATTGCCCGCCGCGATGATACTCCATCCCTTCGGCAACTGGTACTCTCCTACCCGCCGATCGAGGATGAGCTGATAGGCGGATGCCTGTACCGCCGGTGGAGCGGTATTGATCTCATCAAGAAAGAGTATCCCCTGACTCTCGTCCTCTTCTTTGGGCAAAAAACTCGGTTTTGCCCAGACTCCCTCCCTGCTCTGCTCATCAAAAAACGGTATCCCCTTGAGATCTGTCGGATCAAGCAGGGAGAGCCTCAGGTCGATAAACTCCAGTCTATCCTTCTGTGCGATCTCTTTGACGATGGAGGATTTGCCGATACCCGGCGCACCCCAGATAAAAACGGGGAGTTTCTTGACGATCAATCGATTGATAACGGTGGTTATTTCACTGGCTTTCATAGGCTTCTCTTTGCAATTTTCTGCATCCTAACATAGTTTTGCTT
>JANTGA010000002.1 GCA_024763175.1 Sulfurovum sp. | reverse complement strand
GGTTTTGTCCTGTGATGATGAACACGAAAGCTACCTGGCCAAAGCTCCCAGGCTCGTGGTAGAGATCCTCAGCCCCTCTACAGCCAAAAAGGATGAAACAGTCAAATTCGACATTTACGAATCCGAGGGTGTCAAGTACTACATACTGGTCTACCCCGATGATCTCAAAGCGAAGGTTTATGTGCTGAAAGAAGGGAAGTATATCAAACTTGGTGATTTTACGCACGAACTTTTGACTTTGGATGATCTGGAGTGTGAGATCAGATTTGATTTTTCCGAAATATTTGGCAAATTCAGGAAATGACTGTTTGCCCTATCACCTCGCAAGTAAACGCTTCAGCTCCTCATCCAGCTTTTTATAAAGGTCATTTTTCTTTATCCAAATTCAAAAAATGATACAATAAGCCATGACACAATCTACGGCATTGGACATCCTGAAGTCAGGGCAAAACGTTTTTATCACAGGCTCAGCCGGAACAGGCAAAACACACGTGCTAAATCAGTTTATCCGCTACCTCAAGGAGAGAAGGGTCCTCCCTACCGTTGTCGCACCGACAGGCATAGCGGCTTCGCATCTGAGAGGGCAAACCATTCACTCCTATTTCTCTCTGGGCATACAGGAATCCATCAGCGATCACTATATGGCGTCACTCCTGGAAAAACAATACCTGATCGCACAATTTGAAAAGCTGAAAATTCTCATCATCGATGAAGTCTCCATGGTCTCCCCCGAAATCTTTTCTTCGATGGATAGAATCCTCAGGGCATTCAAAGACTCCGGCAAAGTATTCGGAGGTGTGCAGGTTGTTTTGTCCGGTGATTTTTTCCAGTTGCCGCCGATCTCCAAGATCCAAAACGGCAAACGCTTCGCCTGGCAGTCGCCTTCATGGAGAGACTTGACACTCAAGACCTGCTACCTGCAAAAAGCCTTCCGGCACGATGACGACAAGCTTATCCGTGTATTGGGCGAGATCAGAGAAGGAGATATCTCTGATGTATCCCGTGAAATACTGAATGCAAGATACCACAAAGAGCTGAGGCTCGATTATGCGCCTACCAAACTCTATACACACAACATCGATGTCGATAGGATCAACCGGCAGGAGCTGATGAGACTGCCAGGGCCCCCGGTGCACTTCACAGCCCAGACAAAAGGAAGCAAAAAAAATATCGAGAGGATATTCAAATCCTCTCTGGTAGCGGAAGAACTGACACTGAAAAAAGACGCCGTGGTGATGTTCATCAGGAACAATCCCGAAAAAGGCTATCTCAACGGCTCTACGGGTAGAGTCACAGGGTTTTCCCAAAGTGATGCGATGCCTGCCGTGCAGCTCTCAACAGGCGAAACGATCCGCCTGTCTCCCGAAGAGTGGCAGCGGGAAAATGAAAACGGTGATATTGTCGCTACTGTCTCACAGCTCCCCCTCAAACTCGCCTGGGCGATCACGATCCACAAATCGCAGGGTATGACACTCGATGCCGCCGAGATCGATCTCTCCAAGACATTTGAAACCGGACAGGGCTACGTGGCACTTTCCCGTATTCGTACCATAGAAGGGCTCAGACTGATGGGCTTGAATGAAACTTCTTTTGAAGTCGATCCGCTGATACTGCATGTCGACGATCGCATCAAAGGAGCATCCCAAAGAGCGGTAGATGAGATAGAAAACATCCCGAGAGAAACACTCGAAAGTACCTTCGTATCCTATATCGAAACACTTGGCGGCATCACAGACGAGAAACTCATCGAAGAAGAAAAAACGAAGTTGAAATCCGAAAAAAAGTACAAGATCAAAGATGCAACGCCCACCTACATCAGGACCAAAAATCTCATCGAGAGCTCAGAGACGATCGAAGCACTGGCAAAAAAGAGAGAATTGACCATCGGAACGATAGCTACCCATCTGCTTCGACTCAAAAAGGAAAACCCCGATCTGGATATCGACAAATTCAAACCCGATGCCGAGCAGCTCGAAAAGATCAGAAATGCCGTGGAGCTAGTCAAGTCGAGGAGTGACAAGGAAGATTTTACCGAAAGCGGCGACATGAAATTGAGTCCTATCTTCAACGCCTTGAATGGCGAAATACCCTATGATGAGATCAAAGTCGCGCTATTGTTTTTGTAGACTGCGATAGTGACCACTGCACAATCTTTCTTATGAACCCGCCGATATCTTCTACATCGATGAAGTTGACTTTTTTGAACCGAGCTTCGGGACACTCGAACTTGTTCGAGTCAAAAAGGGTACCCACAAGAAGCACCCCTACGAAATATGATGACCGTAGAGGCAATCCCTTGTGGTTGCCTTTCTTGTTGTCAGGTCGTAAATGTTTGCAAGATTATGCCTCAGACAAGTCTGAGGGTCCTGAGGTTGGGAGACTTGAACTTGTTCGAGTCTAAGGGTTCAAAAATATCGCAGTGACTCTGCGATCAGCCTGCGTGCTTGCGAAAAACCAAGAACTGTTTGTCTGCTTCCTCTGCGTAGAGTGTGACATTGCTCTGTTCGGTCAGATCCATCTGGTCCAGTGATGCGGCAAGCTCCTCGATCGTATGATAAAACTGCATAATCACTCCAGTCGACTTGTCGAAACAGGCATCGGCGTTCTTTTCAAAGAGCGTGAAGGCTGAATGATATACGCCCTCGTCAAATTCGCTGTCGATCGTCAAAAAACGGTCATCATCATCGACGATGAAGGAACCGACTGCGACCTCTTCGAAACCGTAGCGTGTGTTGATATCGCAGAGGAAATAGCCCCCGGGCTTCACCCGCTCCTGCAGACAGGCCAGGAAGTGCTTGATAGCGTGTTTGTCCAGGTAGTTGAGCATATCAAAGACCGCCGTAACGACATCAAAAGAGTCTTCGAGTTCGCAAAGATCGATGCAGAGGGCATCAAGCCCTCTCCCTCTTGTCTGCTCTACCATCGATGGGCTCAGGTCGATACCCAGCAGCTTTGAGGGAGCGAAGGCACTTTTAGCCTGGAGCAAAAAATCCCCGCTGCCGCAGCCCACGTCGAGTAACGAATCAAAATCGATCGTTTGCAAAAAGCGAAAATAGTACGTATAGAGATCGGGTGTCGCCTCTTTGACACCGAGCAGATCCTCTACTTTGGCATAGAGGTCGAGCGCATCGCTTTTAGACACGGCTCTGCACGACGGTGTTGATCTTTTCGTAGAGGGAGAGGATCTCCTCTTTTTTGGCATAGTAGCTGTTTTTGTTGGCGATCAGATGTGCAGAAGAGTCCATGATATCTTCAGCGACTTTGAGGCCATTTTCACGCATGGTGTTGCCCGTCTCCACGATATCGACGATCGCATCGGCCAAACCGACGAGCGGTGCGAGTTCGATCGAACCGTAGAGTTTGATCACCTGTACGCCGACCGCTTTTTGGGCGAAGTAGTTTTTGGCGATATTCACCATCTTGGTTGCTACTTTGATATCGGGCTTGTTCCAGTCGAGCTCATCTTCGTTTCTGATCCCGATCGCCACTTTGCATCTGCCCAGATTCATATCGAGGAGATTGATAATATCGAGCTCTTTTTCAGTGATCACATCCAGCCCAACCACACCGATATCAGCCGCACCATGCTCTACATAGGTCGGCACATCCTGGTTGCGTACATTCAGAAAGCGAAACTCCCCGATATCAAGGATCAGTTTTCGGCTCTCAAACTTGAATTCGCCCCCAAAAATCTCGGCAAATATCTCCAGTGTCTCCTCGGCTATTCTGCCTTTTGGCAGGGCAATCGTCAACATCTATACTATCCTTATGTGTGATTCATTTCATAGTTCTTGAGTGCTTGCAGCATTCCCCGAAAAACCAGTGTTTCGTCGAACAGGGAATCTTCAAAAAGAGAGGAGAGGAATGCACCATCGCCTCCGCTGAAGTAGAGCGGTTGACCGCCCTGATGCTTCTCTAGCACTGCTTTGATGGGCGCGATTATACCATAGCTTATCCCATCTTTGGTTGCAAGGGGGAGCGTGTCGAGAGAAACTTCTCTGTTGAGGGTAGTCTCCAAAACAGGGGAGATGGTGGCATACGAGCTGAGCACTGCACGAATCCCCGGCAGGATAAAACCACCCCGATACACTCCCCTTTTCATCACATCGACCGTGATCGCCGAACCTGCATCCACAAAAAGGCCATTATCATGACTCAGGCAGAGGGCCTTGCGATCAACCCCCATCGTATCGTAGGCTCCTTCCAGCACTATCCTTTCAGAGATATTCTGCCAATTTGACAACGATGAAATACGCTTTTCCAGACTCTGCCTGACCGTGATATAAGAGACTGGAGAGTCTCCATATTTTGCGATAGCCTTATCGTATGACAAATGCTCCACACTGTCTCCGTCATAGAGATGGATGTGAGTATTTCCGATATCTGCCAGCAAACTCCACTCCCCTCTTCTTTGCTTTCATTATAGTGCAGAACAACTTAATAATCATATGCATCACGTAACATTTTGTGCAGTCGCCGGTGAGATAGGCGACCAATAAATTGGATAATGCATTGATTTAAGCATGATTATATTAGCATAAATTATATAGATTAATTAGGGAGGCAGAAATGCGTAAAATAATGTTGGGGACACTTTTTTTGGTATCGACACTTTTTTCGGCGGGCGGATCCGTCACTTTCGACAAAGCTTTCGGGGGCAAAGAGGATGATCTGGCAAAAACGGTTATCCAAACAGATGACGGCTATCTGATCGGAGGCAAAACCAAGAGTTTTACTGACAACCGAGACTTCGACGGCTATCTCATCAAAATAGACAAAAACGGCAAAAAGATCTGGTCCAAAAGCTATGGCGGTGAGGATGATGAGTATATCAATGATATTGTCAAATTTGGAGGTGGGTATGCTTTCGTCGGCTCCACCGAAACCTTCGGCAATGAACGGCTCAGCTTCTATATCACACAGATCAATCCCACAGGAGAGATAGTGTGGCAAAAAGTCTATTTCAAAGATGAAGATGATGAGTATATCGGCAGCTCTATCGCCACAGACGGCAAGGATCTGGTGATCGCCGGTACTGAGCGGCACTTGAACTTCATGTCATCTGATATCAGCCCATTTATTTTTAAACTCGACAACGAAGGCGAAAGGGGATGGGAACACTATCTGGGCGGCAAAGATGATGACTATGCCAACAAGATTATCGATACCGGAGACGGCTACCTGGTGGTAGGCAAAACAGAGAGTTACGGACACGGCGACTTCGATATGTATAGTGTCAAACTTAACAAAAACGGAAAGTGGCAGTGGTACAATGCCTATGGAGGGAAGGATGATGATGTAGTACACGATGTCATCGCAGTCGAAGATGGCTACCTGCTCGTCGGAACGACGGACAGCTTTGGCCTGAATCGCAGCGATGTCTTCGTCGTCAAGACCGACAAGACAGGCAAGAGACTCTGGCAACGCAGCTATGGTGGCAGTCGCGATGATGAAGGGTATGCCATCACCCAAAGCCCCGATGGCGGCTTCGTGATAGCGGGACGATCAGAGAGCTTCAGCCGACGCAAAGGCTTCGAGCTCTACCTTTTGAAGATCGACGCCAAAGGCAAGCTCAAGTGGGAGCGCACTTACGGAGGAGAAAGCGATGATGCCGGATATGATATCGTCACGACAAAAGACGGCTACCTGGTCGTCGGTGACAAAAAATCACAGATCAGCAGAGACAGTAATGTCTGGATACTCAAGCTTGATCTCAAAGGAAAGCTGTAGAAAACCCGCTTCCATTCTGCAAGCTATCTGCACCTTGCTTTGGGCCGAACCTTCGGCATAGAGCAAGGCATAACCTTATTTATGCTAAAATAATCTCTTTCACAATCTAAACCGTATGAGGACGGCTCGCATGAGACACTTTTTGACACTCAGGGACTTCAATAAAGAGGAGATCCTGGAGATGATCACACTGGCGCAAAAGATCAAAGCCCAGACCAAACAGAAACATTACGTACCCTATATGGAGCGTCAGGCTTTAGGAATGATCTTCGAGAAGAGTTCAACACGAACACGTGTCAGCTTCGAAACAGGCATCTATCAGCTGGGTGGCATCGGCCTCTTTCTCTCATCCAATGACATACAGCTGGGGCGCGGAGAGCCGATGAGAGATACAGCGCGTGTCATTTCGCGTATGGTCGATATGGTCATGATCCGCACCTTCTCCCAAAAAAAACTCGATGAGTTCGCTGCCTACTCCAATGTCCCTGTCATCAATGGCTTGACTGACGAATACCATCCGGTGCAATTGATGGCGGATTATCTCACGATGATCGAGTTTGGCAAAGCGGACAATCCTGTCTGTGCCTATGTCGGAGATGGTAACAATATGGCACATTCATGGCTGATGCTGGCTGCCAAGCTGGGCTTTGAACTGCGTGTTTCGACGCCGGAAGGCTATGAGTGTGATGCTGCTGTCGTCGTGGATGCGATGCGTTTTGCCGAGGAGAGCGGCGCGAAACTCATCATCGGCAACGATCCCGGGGCTGCCGTCACCGGTGCAGATGTCGTCACGACCGATACGTGGGTTTCGATGGGACAGGAAGACGAAAAAGAGAGACGTGTTGCTGATTTCACAGGCTATATCGTGGATGATACTATGATGTCTCACGCCAGGGATGATGCTATTTTTCTCCACTGCTTACCCGCCTATCGCGGCTATGAAGTGAGCGATGCCGTCTTTGAAGCGCATGCTGAAGTGATCTTCAGCGAAGCAGAAAACCGTCTCCATGCCCAAAAGGGTGTGATGGTCTGGCTGGATGCACACCGTGACAGTTGAGTAGCGAAGATAGAACAACTCCTGTTGATTTGAGGATGTGTAGACCCTGAAAACTTCCAGTGGAGCGGAACCTACAGATCCAAATCCGGGCAGAGAGGTGAAGCCTGCTGCATCATCTGGGACAAGAATAAGTAAGACTATATAAGCATAGGAAGGAAAAACAGTGAGTCATATCGATCTCGAAAAATACAGTAAATATTCCAAGCCGGGGCCTCGCTATACCAGCTACCCTACCGCACTGGAATTCAGTGAGGATTTCCCTTATGAAAACTACCTGAAATACCTCGATGAGGGGAAAGAGAAGCTCTCTCTCTATGTGCATCTTCCCTTCTGCCGCTCTGCCTGCTACTTCTGCGGCTGCAATGTTGTCTTCACATCCAAAGAAGAGAAGCTGAGCCGCTATGTCGAGTATCTCAAGAGAGAGATCGATATCCTTGCCGGACATCTTGACACGTCACGAGAAGTAATACAGTTCCACTTCGGCGGCGGGACACCGACTTTTTACAAAGCTTTCGAACTCGACGAAATCATCAACTATATCAAGTCCAAGTTCCCCAACTGGAGCAGCGATGCGGAGATCAGCTGCGAAATTGACCCGAGGTTTTTCAATGAAGAACAGATGCAGGTCTTTCAAAAACACGGCTTCAACCGTATCAGTTTCGGTGTACAGGATTTTGACCCCAAAGTACAGCAGGAGATCCACCGTATCCAGCCCTATGAGCTGACCAAAGCTGCCGTCGATCTGGCACGTCGCTATGGGATCAAAAGCATCAACACCGACCTCATCTACGGCCTCCCCTATCAAAGCTTCGAAAGCTTCCAGAAGACGCTGGAGTTGGCTTTTTCCCTCAATCCCGACCGCTTGGCAATCTTCAACTATGCCCATGTCCCCTGGCTCAAAAAGACGATGCGGAAGTTTGATGAAACTACCCTGCCCGCACCCGATGTCAAGCTTCAGATTTTGCAGTATACGATCGATTTCTTCGAGGGGCATGGCTACAGGATGGTCGGTATGGATCACTTCGCCAAACCCGAAGATGAACTCTTCACTGCTATTGAAAAGGGTGAACTGCACCGGAACTTCCAGGGCTACACTACCAAGGGAGGCGCCAATCTCATCGGTATCGGGCTGACCAGTATCGGTGAGGGAGCGAGATACTATGCCCAAAACACCAAAGATATGATACGTTATGAAGAGGCGATCGATGCAGGCCGACTCCCTTTTGAGAAAGGGGTGGAGCTCCACGATGACGACAAGATCCGAAAGGCAGTCATCATGGAGCTGATGGCAAACTTTGCTGTCGATATTCCACGCGTCGAAGAGGAGTTTGGTATCGATTTCAAAGTCTATTTTTCCGATGCCCTCCAATCCCTGCAGGAGTTTGTCGAAGGCGACCTTGTGACCATCACCGACGAAAAGATCAGCGTCAGCCCTACCGGAACCCTGCTGATCAGAAATATTGCGATGCCTTTTGATGCCTATATGGCAAAATATGGCGGCAACAAGAAGAGCTTCTCCAAAACAGTTTAGCAAAAGAGAATCATTGATGAAAAAAGCCGAAGATATTTTCAACTTTTCCGAAACGAGTGACAACTGTATCAAATGCGGTAAATGCATCCCCGTCTGCACCATCCACCAGGTCAACCCTGATGAAGTCACTTCACCGCGTGGCTTCATCGACTTGCTGGGTGCTTATCAGCAGGGGCATCTCGAGCTGGACAAAACAGCCAAAGATATCTTTGAGAGCTGCTTCCTCTGCACCAATTGTACCGATGTCTGCCCCAATGACCTGCCGACCGATATGGTCATCGAAGAGGTACGGGCAGATATCGCTGACAAATTCGGGATCGCCTGGTTCAAGCGGGGCTTTTTCTTCCTGCTGCGCCATCGAAAGATGATGGATATCATGATGAAGCTGGGCTACACCTTCCGGACCTGTGGTTTCAGTGACGATACAAAACGTGGCGGTATCATCCCCAGATTCAGGATGCCCATCATCAAGAGCGGCAGGCTTCTCCCCTCGCTGGGAAAAACAAGCTTTCTCAACAGCTATCCTGAAGAAGTAGCACACGGCGGCAAGCGACGTGTCGCGATCTTCATCGGCTGTCTGGCCAACTACAACTATACCGGCATCGGGGAGAGCCTGATCGAGATACTCTCCCAGTTGGGTATCGATGCGTTCATCCCCAAAGATCAGCTCTGCTGCTCTGCACCTGCCTATTTCACGGGTGATTTCTATACTGTCGAAACCCTGACCAAAAAGAACATCGCTTACTTTGAAACGTTTATCGATGAGGTCGAAGCGATCATCATCCCAGAAGCGACCTGCTCGGCGATGATCAAGCACGACTGGGAAGTTTTTTTGACCAATCGCGGGATGCACGACTGGGCAGAGCGGGCCCATAAGCTCAATAAGAAAATCTTTATGGCGACGGAGTGGCTGGAAAAAAAGACCGACCTCAAAGAGCGGCTCGCCCAAAAAGGCAAAACGATCGAAGAGACGATCACGTATCACGATGCCTGCCACGCCAAAAAAGTACAAGGAGTCCATCAGGAACCGCGCAATCTGCTGAGACAAAACTACGCAATCACTGAGATGAGTGACCCTGATCGCTGCTGCGGTTTTGGCGGGGTCACGATGCAGACGGAGAAGTATCACTTCGCCGAGGCAGCGGGCAAACCAAAGGCGGCGATGATCAAAGAGACCGGGGCAAAGATCGTCAGTGCAGAGTGCAGCGCCTGCCGTATGCAGATCAGCAATTCATTGCATCAAGAAGAGGTTGATGTCGTCTTCAAAAACCCTGTTGAATTGATCGCAGAAGCATTGAGGAAGTAGTTTGGATATACTATCCGTACTACCTTTTTTGGAAATCTCTCTTCTCTTCTTCCATCACGATCTCAAAGACATTCTTTCCATTCTTATGGTAATATCCCAGAGTAAATCCGAGTTTTTCGAGAATACTATGAACGATATAGAGCCCCAGCCCAAAACCGCTGCTGCGCTTCTCTTCTTGTGAGAAGGGTTCTGTGTAGTAGGAAAGCGGATGCTTGAGCACTTCACCGTTTGAAATGATTTCTATTCTTTTTCGCTCAGCCGTTTGCACTGTGACCTGGCGCTCTTTACTGTACTTTATCCCATTGTCAAGAAGATTTTTAATGGCAAGTGCAAGGAGCATTTCATCGGTTTGAATGACAAAATTATCGATCTCTACCAATACCCTCCCTTTGTCAGCCATCAGAAGATGTTGGCTTTTGTCAATAATATGCCTCAGTGTTGTTGAGACGATAACAGGTTCGAAATTACGGGTTGTGACACGCTCCACCTGCGCCAGCTCTGTGATGAGCTCATTCATCCTCTCAAAAGCACGGACCAGTATCCCCTTGATGGTCTCGTCCTCGATCGACTCAACCACGATACGCCCTTTGGTGATCGGGGTTTTGAGTTCATGCATTATATTGCGCATGAAGAGGTTTTTTGAAGTGATCAACTCCTTGATGTGCTTGATCGCCTCATCAAAACTTTTGGCGATTCTTCCAATCTCATCATTATATTTATAGGAGATTTTGACATCCAGATCTCCCTGTGCAAATTGTTCGATCTCTCGATGAAGACGCTTGAGCGGATAGAGCTTTTTCAAAATAGCCAGATAGAGCAGCAGCAGCAATATGATCAGGGAGATACCGACTACCGATGCGATTCCGAAATTATAATTTTTGGGTCGGGCATCTTTGAGCATCAGATTGTATCCGAGTCGCTGCACATAGATGTAGTGTTTTCCCTCTATCTCAAAGACTCTTACTTGCCCATAGATCGATTTTCCCCCGAAGACAGTCTTGCCATGTTTGGTTATCTTCTCTTTTGCGATCTCCATAGATATGGGCTTGACCGAAAAATCTTTGTAGAATTTTTTTAGTTTTTCTTCTGTTGGATTGAGCTGCACATTGGAGAGAAAGGCATCGGCTATCAACTTATAGTGATTGATCTCCTCGATCTTTCTTCTATCTTTATCCCAAGAGACAAAGAAGAGGAAAGTCACTATCAGTATCCCTATTGCCAGTGTAAAAAGCAGGTGAATAAAAGTTGTAACAGAAAGGTTTTTCATAGGTTGGTAGACAGCAGGTACCCTACTCCTCTAATTGGCTTGATATAGATATTATCCTTGTCAATTTTGGCGATTTTATGTCGAATTCTTGAAATGATCACATCGATATTTTTGACAGAACTTCCATCATCGATATGTTCGCTCTCATAGAGAAGCTGTTCCCTGGAAACGGAGCCATTTTTATGAGAGACCAGCATCGAAAGCACATCATATTCTGCAGCCGTGAGATCCAGCATCTTCCCCTTGAAAATAATGGTTCTCGATGCAGTGTCCACTTTGAATATATCTTCGTTATTATCTTTTCCATTGCCACCGGTATTTGTCCGGCGCAGTATCGTCTTGATGCGTGTCACCAGCTCTCTGGGATCGTAGGGTTTTGGCATATAGTCATCTGCACCACGCTCTAAACCGATGACTTTGTCAGTGATATCATCGCGTGCGGATGAGATGATGATCGGTATGCTGGAGTGCTCTCTGATCTTGGGTATCATCTCCAGTCCATCCATCCCGGGAAGGGTCAGATCCAGGATGACTAGATCGAACTCATGTTGTGTCAAAAGTGACAAGCCGATATAGGGATCCTCTGCCCCGACCACTTCCATATCATATTTTGTCAAATAGTTGGTGAGAATAAGTGAAAGCTCCGGATCATCCTCAATAATGAGTACTTTTATAATAATATATCCTTTAATGTATCATTTGATATTCGACCTGAATCATAACATCTCCTACTTAAAAACCATCTTTTCTTTTGGCTATTCGTTCCAGACCTTCCAGCCGTTTTCTTCCAGCATCGCTTTGGCGCGAGAACAGAGCGGTGCCCTGATACGGATATAGCGTGTCAGGATTTTTGTATCCTGATAAGCTTCGAGCTTTTCATGGAGCGCTATGAGTTCGCCTGCTTCCTTCCGAAGGAGACGACTCTTCTTTTCGATGTACAGGACAGAGCAGTAATACCCTTTAAGATTGATCCCCACATAGAGTGCAACCCTTTTGCGACTCCCCAGCGTTTTGGGCATCACCTCTTTGAGACTTTTGCAGATGATATGTTGATCATTGAGATAGTCTACTATTTCCTTCATGATCGAATGATACCCAAATCAGTAGGATACCGGTTGATAACCCTGTCGCATCAGCTCCATCATGCCGCCCTTGAGATTGATCACCTTATAGCCCAGCTCCTTATCGAGGAAGTCTGAGATCATAGTCGTGCGACTGCCCGTACGGCAGATCAGCGCAAAAGGCTTGTCAGTGTCAACTTCTTTGTTAAGCTGCTTCAGAAAGGCATTGACATTGTAGGCACCGCGATCATCGAAAAACATAATCGTGTGGGCACCCTTGACGATACCGGTCTCTTTCCACTCTCCTGGCGTACGAACATCAATGATCGGGATATTCTTTTTCAAAAAATCCTGCGTGACAGTCACATTTTGCACCTCTGCAAAGAGACTGACAGATACAAACAAGAGCCCCCATAGTAGTTTTTTCATCATTTTCTCCTAAAAAATTCCATTATTTTCAATCTCTTCTCTTTGAGAGAAAGAGTAACCACCCTTGATCACCCGATAAATGATCCAAATCTCTGTCAGGGTAAGTACGATCACCCCGATCCAGACTAAGAGCAGAAAGACTCCGACAATACCGGCACCCAGGCCGATCCAAAATGTCTTGATCTGCCATCTAAAGTGTGACTGCTCCATCAAGCCGATACTCTCATCATGCTTGAGATAGGCGATCACGCCTCCAGCCAGGAAAGAGAGTCCACCGGTAAAGGGCGTCAAGAGCTGCAAAACGTAGACTGCCCAGACAAAACCTGACAAATCCTCACTTTGGGGTTCCGCATCATAACGTACCATCAGGCCATCCTTGCGCTCCTGCTGCTAGTGCAGGAAGTGCCTCACGGTTGTAAAATAGAGTGAGATGGCATGTTCATTGGCCGCTTCGATCACCTCATCATCACGGATAGAACCACCCGGTTCAATGATCGCCTTGACACCAGCCTCGGCAGCAGCATCGATAGAGTCACGGAAGGGGAAGAAGGCTTCCGAAGCCATCGCTGCTCCCGAAACATCCAGATTCATCTCTCTGGCCTTCTTCAACGCGCACTGTGCCGCATCGACCCGACTGGTCATCCCCATACCCACAGCCACCATCGCTGAATCTCTGACATAGACAACACAATTGGACTTAGTCAAGCCTGCAACTTTCCAAGCGATCTCCAAATCCTTCATCTCCTGTTCGCTTGCTGCAAGACTGCTCTTCTGTTGAGCCTTGTGAACTTCGTTGTCACAGATGCAGTCACTATCCTGGAAGACAAAGCCACCGTCGATATGCTTGAAATCAATAGGGTCTTTGGCGAGTAGCAGTTTTGCATTGCCCTGGGCAAAAAGTTTGATTCTTTTTTTCTTTTCGAAAACAGCGATCGCATCCTCTTCAAAATCTGCCGCGATGATCACTTCGAGAAAGATCTCATTCATCTTCTCTGCCAATGCTCTGGTCACGACGCCATTGACTGCTACTACGCCGCCAAAAGCAGACACAGGGTCACATTTGAGTGCTTCCGTGTAAGACTCCAGCAGTGTCTCTTTGATCGCAAATCCACAGGGGTTGCCGTGCTTGACGATGCAGACTGCCGGCTCATCTCCAAAACTTGCTGCAATCTTCAGTGCCCCGTTGACATCGGTCAGGTTGTTGAAACTTGCTTCTCCTTTGAGCTGCTTGAAGTTTTCGGTGAAGAAACCGTTGAACTCATAGAGGGCGCCCTTCTGGTGCGGATTTTCACCATAACGTGTGTCAAAGACTTTTTTGCCGACGATGAACTGATACGCTCCAAAGCCATCATTGAATCGACCATTCATGTAGTTGGCGATCATGCTGTCATAGTCTGCCGTATGCTCGAATGCCTTGATCATCAAATCTCTTCTGAATGCCACTGAGTCAGCTTTGCTTTCCAATGCTTCCAAAACCATGTCATAATCACCAGTATCCGTGACGATCAGTACATCCTGAAAATTCTTCGCCGCCGAACGGACCATCGTGGGTCCGCCGATATCAATATTTTCGATGATCTCATCAAAATCATCCGTTCTGCCGATCGTCTCCTTGAAAGGGTAGAGATTGACACACACCAGGTCGATCCCCTCCACTCCCAGCTCCTTGGCCTGAGCGACATGACCTGCATCGCCACGCTTGTGCAGAATGCCGCCGTGGACGTAGGGATTGAGGGTCTTGACTCTTCCCTCAAAGCACTCCGGAAACTTCGTCACTTCATCGATCTCGATCACCTTGATACCGTTTTCGCTGAGCTTTTTGTAGGTTCCGCCTGTCGAGATGATCTCCCAGCCCAGAGACTCCAATCCCTTGGCAAATGCCACGATACCGCTCTTGTCACTTACACTTAATAATGCTCTCATATTTCACCTTTATACCATTAATTTATCTATTATTCGCTGCGCAAGCGTATTCTTACTGACTCTTCGTGCGCCGTCAACCCCTCGGTATTGGCGATCATCGCGCAGGCTTCACCGACTTCGCAGATCCCCTCCCGACTCATCGAAATGATCGAAGACTTTTTCAGGAAGTGCTCCACACTCAGTGGCGAATAGAACTTCGACGTTCCGCCTGTGGGCAGCGTATGGTTGGGACCTGCGATATAGTCGCCGATCGGTTCAGGCGTATAAGCGCCCAGGAAGATCGCTCCGGCATGCCTGATCCGAGGCAACAGCTCCATCGGGCTGGCCGTCACCACTTCGAGGTGCTCCGGCGCGATCTCGTTCATCAGGTCAATCGCCTCATCCATACTGCTTGTGACGATAATCGCCCCGCGCTCTTCGATCGACTTTCGTGCGATCTCCTCTCTGGAGAGTTTGCCTAGATACGCTTCGACTTCATCACTCACCCTCCCGGCAAGCTCTTTGTCTGTCGTAATCAGTATAGAACTTGCCATCTCATCATGCTCTGCCTGAGAGAGCAGGTCGATCGCGAGAAAATCCGCACGCGCTGTCTCATCCGCCAGGATACCAATCTCACTCGGTCCGGCGATCATGTCGATATTGACTTCTCCGTATACCAGCTTTTTGGCTGTCGCCACGAAGATGTTGCCCGGTCCTGTGATCACATCGACTTTGGGGATCGTCTCCGTCCCATATGCCATCGCGCCGATCGCCGAAGCACCGCCGACCTTGAAGACCTTCGTGACTTTGCAAAGGTGGCAGGCAGCGAGCAGCAGCTCATTGATCTCATCATCAGGTGTCGGCGTACAGACGATGATCTCTTCTACGCCTGCGACGATCGCCGGGATC
The DNA here is from genome assembly GCA_024763175.1 of Sulfurovum sp. Lineage (GTDB taxonomy): Bacteria > Campylobacterota > Campylobacteria > Campylobacterales > Sulfurovaceae > SZUA-451. Next base: position 38,090 of record JANTGA010000002.1, on the reverse strand, counting down.
ACATTCATCAGGAGTGAGCTGGGATAAGCTGCCTTTCCTCCGGGGATGTAGAGGCCTGCACGATCGACCGGCGTGACCTTCTGCCCCAGCATCGATCCGTTTTTTTCAAAATCAAACCAGGATTTCGGCATCAGCTTCTGGTGATAGGCTTCGATCCGATCATACGCCAGATGAAGGGCCTCGCGAAGCTCCCCGTCGATCGCTTCATAGGCCGCCTGCATCGCATCAGTCGAAACGGCAAGTGCCGCATCGCTCTCGGGCTCCCATCGGTCAAATTTGGCAATATGCTGCCTGAGCGCCCGATCTCCCCCGGTGCGAATCTCAGCCAGAAGCCCCGTGACAATACCTGTCACGCCTTCGATATCCATCTTGCCGCGCTCCAGAAGCTCCGAAAAGTCACTCGCAAAGCTTGTTGTACTGCTCTCTATTATTTTCACTTGTCAAATCCTTATATTTTCGTTCATATCGGGGCAGCATACTCTCGTTTCCCAACACGCCACCCTGATGGACATAGAGCCACGGCCCCTCCAGGAGCTCCAAGTGTGCCAAGAGTGTCATCCACCCTTTTGGATCATACAGCAGATCAAATTCCACTCCTGTTTGGTGTCGTAATTTTAGCCAAATTTTGTAAGATTCTCTATAAAGCTTTCCAAAATGATATTTTTTCTCCAGATCCAGGATCATCGGATGCCATGCTTCGTCAACTTCCAGCTCTAAAAACTGCTTTTTCAGATAGGCTGCATCTCCGACACAGGGTGTTGTAAAAATCGCTGTTTTGAGTGAGCGGCCAGCAGTGAGCAGTAAGCAGTTTTTCTGCAGGAACAGCGCGGTTGTGCCTGTACCGGAGGGGAGAAAAACCTTCAATGAATTGATCCCCTGCTCTTGCTGCCATGCGACGATCTCTTCGGCTAGCAATCCAACACCAACCTCCGCCTCTCTCTGCCTCCCACCCTCTTCAATCCACAACTCCCCTTCTCCTTGAGCCCTGAGCCCAGGATTCTGAACCCTTATCTTCATCCCATGCTTCAGTGCTGCCTTGTAATTGCCCTGAGGATACTCCCTCAGATAGTCTGGAATATGGTCAACAAAATACTCAAAATCCCATCCTTTTACTTTTGCCAATACCGAGAGAGAATACATGGCGTTGGATTGGTTGGAACCAGATGAAACGATCTTTTGAATCTCTGGAAAATCATGCATCACATAATAGTAAAATTTCCGTGCTTTATTTCCTGAAAAATCCGAATGGATCAGATCATCTCGCTTGAGAAAAAACCTCTCTCCTTCAAATAAAATCGTTTCGATCGGACTGGGAAAATTGAATGATAATTGCATCTTGACATCTTAGCACAAAGTATATCAATGCAGTTTTTTAGAGAGTATAGAGTATGATGGCATCCAATATAATGAAAAACAGGAAACAAGCAATGGATGCAAAAAAATACTACAACCCGCACGGAGAAGATATCCTCAATGAAAAAATCTATGGCGGCTCACCGACAGGCTTTGTGGACTTCAACCGATCAAAGTACCAGTGGGACAGCAATATCTACGACCTCATGAATGCCAATACCTGGTTCCCATCCGAAGTCAATACCTCTACAGAAAAAAAGAATTTTGATCAGTTGACCGACAATGAACAGAGCATCTACAAGATGACATTCGCCCAGTTGAGTTTCAACGACAGTGCCCAGGAGGAGTATCTCAGCGACTTCAGGCGCTTGACAAACAACCGACTGGTCAAATCGGTCCTCAGTCTGCAGATCATGCAGGAGGTCAACCACTCCAAGAGTTACGCGGTGCTGCTCGATGCATGCGGCAACTCTGATGAAGTTTTCAACCTCTACAAGTATGATGCTGCACTCAACCGAAAAAACCAAAAAATTGCTGATCAGTTTGCCAGCTATATCGAGGGCGGATCAGCAGACAAGATGCTCTTGAGTGCGATGGCCAGCGTCAATCTCGAGGGGATCTATTTTCTCCTGGGCTTTGCCTATATTTACGTCCTGGGAGACAAAGTGCCCGGAGCCAGAGATATGATCAAGTTCATCGCCAGAGATGAGCTCAACACACATCTGCCGCTCTTTGCCAATATCTTCAAAACGATCCAGAAAGAGAACAAGATCCAAACCAGCACCATCGACAGCGCACAGCAGATGATCGAGGATGCCGTCGCGATCGAGTTGGAGTACGGCAAATATCTACTAGGGCAGTTTCCCGTCATGGGGATCACTGAGGCACTGATGGAACAGACAGTCTACAACTATGCCAACGATCGCCTCAAGAAAATTAGCTTGGACCCTATCTTCCCCGAAAGTCCAACCACTTATCTCCAGCAGCTTGTCACCAAACACTTGCAGATGAATGATGTCAGAAGCAATTTCTTTGAAAGCAATGTATCCAATTATGCCAAATCAAGTATCGATTTGAATGATTTTTAAGAGGTTTTAAAAAGGGTTTTTGCAGATCGGGCCCTTCTCTCTAAAATAGAGAGAGAAGGAGAAAGAGGTATCAGTTTCTATCGATACAGTTAAGATCAGCAAAGGCTGTTTCAAGTCGGGTGATCATAGACGCTTCAGCAGCTCTGAGCCATTTTCGAGGATCATAATAGCTTTTGTTTGGCTTGTCTTCGCCATCCGGATTACCGATCTGGCCTTGGAGATAGTCGTGATTTTTTTGTTCATACTGTCGTACACCATCCCAAAATGCCCACTGTGTGTCCGTATCGATATTCATCTTGATCGCACCATAGCTGATCGCTTCGCTGATCTCTTCAGGTGCTGATCCGGAACCGCCATGAAAGACAAAATTGACAGGCTTTTCTGCTGTGCCATGCTTTTCCTGGATAAACTTTTGTGAGTTATCAAGGATCTTGGGTGTCAGGACGACATTCCCCGGCTTATAAACGCCGTGGACATTTCCGAAAGAGGCTGCAATCGTAAAACGATCACTGGCCTGGCTCAACTCTTCATAGGCATAGTTCACCTCTTCAGGCTGCGTGTAGAGCAGTGCATTGTCTATATCGCTGTTGTCTACGCCATCCTCTTCACCGCCGGTAACACCCAATTCGATCTCCAGTGTCATCCCCATCTTGCTCATACGCTCAAGATAGGCTTTGCATGTTCCGATATTTTCTTCGATCGGCTCTTCAGAGAGATCGATCATATGAGAAGAGAAGAGCGGTGCGCCATACTTTTCAAAATGTGCTTCACTGGCATCGAGCAATCCGTCGATCCATGGGAGTAGTTTGCGAGCCGCGTGGTCTGTATGCAAAATTACCGGAATACCATAGGATTCCGCCACAGTATGCACATGTTTTGCACCGGATATCGCACCCAGTATGGCAGCCTTGTCAGACGGGAGCCCCTTGCCGCCATAAAAAGAAGCACCGCCATTACTGAATTGAATAATGACAGGTGAATTGACTTTTGCTGCGGCTTCAAGCACGGCATTGATCGAATCGGTACCGATCACATTGACGGCAGGGATCGCAAACCCCTCCTCTTTGGCAATGGCAAAGATTTTTTGGACATCATCTCCGGTCACTACACCGGCATTGACTGCATCGAGAACTTTGGTAGACATGGACGAACTCCTTTGGAATAAATTATTTAATGACAACTTTAGCATTTTTCATCAACTGTTTGTTGAATTTTTGCTGTTTGACTTGCATCTGAACATATCTTTCAACTTTGTCAAATGACAACTGCTTGCCATCTTTCCCTTTGAAGACTTTCTTGTTCTTCTCATAGAAGGCTTTTGCTTCTTTATCGCTGACTTTGATTTTCATCATCTTTTGTTCAGCCCAATAGCGCGCTGCCAGTTTGTTTTTCGTATCCTGAGAAACCTCTTTTTTTCCTTTTGCTTCGATCAGGACAGAAGCAGCCATGCCGTTGAGGAGTGCTGCTTTTTGTTTCTTGGGAAGGAGATCGATGTCCGTCACCTGTCCTTTACTGGCAAGCGCAAGGAACTTATCTGCATCCTTCTTTTTGATAGGGATGCCGTCTACTGTCGCAACTGTAGCAGTGGCAGGTCGGCTTACAGGCTTCATTGGCTTTGCGGCAACGTTTAGACCATCCAGATTGACAGCAGGCTTTTCCTTTGCTGCAGTTGGCATCAAAGAGTTTTTCAAGTCATCCGCAGAAGCAGAAACAAAAGCCATAGCTACTGCCAAACTTGCGCTTAAGAGTATTTTCTTCATTCAATTCCTTTATTGTGTGTTTCGTTAATAGTATCAAAGATTCCTATAGAGCTTGGTTAAGTGCACCCGAAGAGAATTCGGGAAAAATTATTTTTTTGTCCCATTGTTTTCCGGGGCTACGGGCGCGTCGGTATAGTCGATCTTCGCTTTGGATCTCAACTCTTTGACAACTTCTGCGAGTTTGGTCTGAAACTGCTTCTGCTTGAGTGTCTGGATAATTTTGTTTTTGACATCAGCATAAGGGACGAGTGACTCTGGATTTTTCTTTTCAAGAAAGATCACATGGTAGCCAAACTGTGTCTTGACAGGAACGACTGTGATTTCACCCTCTTTCAGTTTAAAGACCGCTTCATCAAACTCCGGAACCATCTGTCCTTTGGCAAATTCCCCAAGATCTCCGCCTTTTGAGCCGGTAGGACCTGTTGACTTGCTTTTTGCCAATTCGATAAATTTTGTCTTGAGAGCTTCACCTTTCAGTGTCTTCATCTGTTTGATCAGCTCCTTGGCGCTCTCTTCATCCGCTACTAGAATATGTCTCGCATGCACAGTGGCAGGCTTTTTAAATTTGTCTTTGTTGCTTTCATAAAACTCTTTTGCTTCACTGTCACTCACCAGCGCATTATCCATTTGCGCCTTCATCCAGAGACTGACCAAAAGCTCATCCTTGAGTTTTTCAAGATTCTCTTTGTAGCCTGCTGTCTTCTCTATGCCCTCTTTTTTGGCTGCCTCTATAAAAAGTACACGCTCAACAAGACGATCAGTGATCATCTTCTTCTGTTCAGGTGTCAGCTGCTCATAGTTGATCCCCTGAGCCGTAGCGCGCACGAACAATTGTGCATCCTGCTTGGTTACATTTTTGCCATCAACTGTTGCCAATACATCAGAAGCTATCAGTCCCGTCAGCATCATCGATGCTGCTACAATAGAAACCTTTATCACTTTTTTCATTATTATATTCCTTAATTTAAGATTGGCGTAAGTATATCTTGCTTCGGTTAATACAATGTTAACAGATATTGACTAAACTTGATCAAAACATGCTATGATATCAAAAATGAGGTGCCTGACAGAATGAATACGAAAGAGAAGAAGCGATCCGCCAAAAAACCAAAAAGAGTCAAACAGGCAACAAAACGTGAGATCGAAGAGATCAAAACGCGCTTTCTTGAACACTATCCGGACTCCGTAACAGAACTCCAATACCGCAATCTCTATGAATTGCTCATCTCTGTGATGCTCTCGGCACAATGCACTGACAAGCGCGTCAATCTTATCACTCCAGCACTTTTCGAAGCCTATCCTTCGCCGGCCGAACTGGCCAGTGCTGACCTGGACGAAGTCAAGGGCTATATCAAAAGCTGCTCTTTTTTTAACAATAAAGCCAAAAATCTGATCAAAATGGCACAGTCAGTCATCCAAAATTATCAGGGCGAGATCCCTCTCTCACAGGAAGAACTCGTCACACTCGCCGGCGTAGGGCAAAAGACAGCCAATGTCGTGATGATCGAATACGCCGGCGCCAACCTGATGGCAGTCGATACCCACGTTTTCCGTGTCGCACACCGACTCGGACTCAGCAATGCCGCCACGGCCGTCAAAACAGAAGAGGAGCTCAGCCGTAAATTCAAAACCGACTTGCATCTGCTGCATCAAGCAATGGTACTCTTCGGACGCTACACCTGCAAGGCGGTCAAGCCTGACTGTGAAAAATGTTTTTTGACAGACTATTGCAAGAGCAAAGAGGGCTTCAAAGTGTAGGGGCAATCCCTTGTGCTTGCCCTCGAATGGTACTGGGTTTCTGATTTGAAACACTATTTGTGCGGAGTGTTTGGGTGCCCACAAGAGGCATCCCTACGGATAGCGTACAATAGTCCGGTTCTGCGTAGAGGCCCCTGCGGGTTTTGTTTATCTGGCCTATCTCTCTGAATGCGTATTTCTGTGATAGCGCTCGACGATGTCTGGATCGTGGTGGAGGTTGGTCTCTGCATTTTCTCTTCCTTCATAAGGGAGCTGTGAGAGGACATAGCGTATTGATTCGAGTCTGGCACTTTTCTTGTCATTGCTGTCGACGATGATCCAAGGGGCAAAACCGGTATGAGTTCGACTGAACATCTCCTCTTTATAGAAGGTTACTTCGTCCCACATCTTTTGTGCTTCCTGATCGACAGGGCTCAGCTTCCAATGCTTCAGTGGATTGGTCATACGCTCTTTGAAGCGTTTTTCCTGATTTTCTTTGGTGATAGAGAACCAGAACTTGATCATAATGATCCCGTCATCGATCAAAGCATGTTCGATTTCAGGCACTTGCTTCATAAAGCGATGATACTGATCTTCGGTACAAAATTTAAAGACAGGCTCAACAATCGCGCGGTTATACCAGCTTCTGTCAAAAAAGACAATCTCTCCTTCATTGGGAAGATGCTGGAAGTAGCGCTGGAAGTAGAACTGTCCTGTCTCGACATCTGTCGGCTTCGGCAATGCAACGACTCTGAATTTTCTGGGATTGAGATACTGCGTGAAGCGCTTGATCGCACCGCCCTTTCCTGCCGCATCCCGCCCTTCAAAGATAATCATCACACGCTTGTTGTTTTCATGAACCCAGTTTTGGAGCTTGATCAACTCCACCTGGAGTGCAGCCAGATCATTTTCATATTGGATATTACGAATCACCTTGGAGAGTCGTTTGCCCTCTACGATCTGAGAAATAGCACTTTTATTTCGCAGCAACTCAAAGGTCTCCTCCAGCTTTTCAACGATCTCTTTAGCTTTTTCATCTTCTTTTACCTGCTTTTCTAAATACTTCAACTCTTTAAAAACTGTTTTCATTACTACCTCCAAAAATTTTAAAAGTTATTTTATTCCTTTACGACTTTGAGGTGTATAAAAACCAGGTAAACAACTTCAAGAAACGGCTTCTATGACGCGTTTCAACGCAGAAAAACTCTTCTCTACTGAATCGATCCCGACTTTCTCCCTGGTAGAGTGCGGATAGCGGATCGTCGGCCCGATCGATGCCAGCTGCATCGCGGGATACTTCTGGCTGATCACGCCGCATTCCAAACCTGCATGGATCGCCATCATCCTGCTCTCCCCAAATACTGCCTTGACACTCTCATATACGATCTCCGTGAAGCGGTTGACTTCCGGCTTCCAGGAGGGGTATTTATCCTCTATCTTGACTGTATAGCCGTATGACTCAAAAAACTGCACAGTTTCATCACTGATATGTGCCAAGCCCCCGGCACTCATCGCACGTGCACTGGTTTCGATGCGACAGATCCCTCCAGTCGTAGAGACGATCGCGAGGTTGATGCTCCGCTCGGGTATTTTGAAGGCTTCATTCATCGCCTGCACCCCATGACGAAACCCCTTCATCAATGCAATGATCTCATCGCCGCCGTAGAGGATAGCTTCGCTGCTCTCTATGGCTTCGACCTGCACGATTTCATTGCCCTGCAAAACCGTATCACTCTTGACGACAGCGGTAGCTTTGGCAGGGATTGAGTTGCGTCGTTCACCCCCTTCCAGAGAGACCAGACCGATCTTTTTGTCATCGAGATAACCGGCCAGTATCTTGAGGGCATTGGGGATGCCTTTGTCGATATCTACCCCGGAGTGCCCTCCAGGGAGTCCGCTCACACTGACACGATAAGCAGGCCGCGCATCCCTGAACGCAGCGTAGGGTTTGGTCGCGACGATATCTGCACCCCCGGCACAGCCGATATAGACTTCCGCCTCCTCTTCGCTGTCGAGATTGAGCATATACTTTGACTGTAGCGCAAACGAAAGGGCATTGGCCCCGATCAGCCCGATCTCTTCATCCGATGTCAGCAGAAACTCCAGCTCCCTCCCCTCCTCCATCAGCACCATCATCATCGCGATCGCCATCCCATTATCCGCACCCAGAGAGGAGTCCTTCGCCTTGAGCCAGCCCTCCTCTTCGTATGTTTCGATCTGCGGCGCTTTACCCATACAAACCATATCGTAGTGTGCCTGGAGGCAGAGCTCCGGTCTCCCTTTGGAGATCAGGATATTTTTCGCACTGTCGATCTCGACCTCGTAGCCTCGCTCCTTGCCGAAGTGTGCGAGATACTCCATCAGCCTATCTGCTTCTTTGCTGCAATGGGGGATCGTCGTCAATATTTTGAAATACTCTATAATCGTTGTCATCTTTTTTATCCTTCTTCTCTCTTGCGGTCACAAATCTGTATCATCATAACTGCTCTATTTTTATCGATTATTTTATCTTTTATCAGCTTCAGGATGCTCACAAAACGGTGAGAATACAGAGCGACACTGGATCAGCTCGGCAAAATCGGCACGCAAAATGATCAATGCTACGGCGAGAAAGAGCAGATTAGGTTGAATATTGGTTCCAGGAACCATATTTGAGAGCAATGCTAGAGAAAATCTACGACTTGACAACTTGTCAAGTTTGCTCTATAATAGAATAGAAAGGATGGACAATGGATTCTATTGGCGTGGGTGAACTGAAATCAGACTTTTCAAATATTTTGCGCGAAATACAGGAAAGTGGTAAAAAATATATTATTGAGTATGGCAAAAGACACAAAAAAGTAGCCATGATCATACCTTACGATAAAAAACTTGAAGAGCAGGAAAATAGAACCTTTGGGCTGTTGCAGGGCATAGGAAGCTTCAAACTGCATGATGACTTTGTGATGAGTGATGAGGAGCTTTTGGGCCTATGAAATATGTCATTGATACGCACGTATTTTTATGGCTTCTTTTTGAACCGAAAAAGATACCGGATCATATTATTGAGCTTTTGAGCGATGCGGCAAATCATATAGCGATTACATCTATCAGTTTCTGGGAGATATCGCTCAAATACCATCTGGGAAAATTGGAACTTCATGGTGTTTTGCCCGATGAGCTTCCGCTGTTGGCACAAAAGATGGGTTTGGATATCGAGGAGATAGGAGCAGACGAAATGGCCAGCTTCTATAAGCTTCCCAAACATGACAAACATAAAGATCCCTTTGACCGTATCGTCATCTGGCACTGCATCACTATAGATGCCATTTTGGTGAGTTATGATGGGAAATTTGAAGATTATGAATCAAATGGGTTGAAGGTTTTGAGGTGATATGGATGATACACGAATAGGAACTCCTATGCAATCTCAGCAAGGGGGAACTAGAAAAGTATGTTTTTATCACTAGGATTTGGTATCAAAGTATTTTGATAAGTCCGCGTCGATCACAGTTGTATATCCATGCGCTAAATTTTTCTCTATAGTGCTTATAGCTTGGTGTGCATCTCTTTGTGGTTACCATTGTCAAATACTCAACAGCAATCAGCTATCATTTCAAAGAGAGTTTTTGATGTGTCAGCAGATCGGTTTAGTTACCAAGACGGTCAGTTTTCTTAAGCGAACAATTGATCAGTCTGAGGGTCAGTAAGATAGCTGCATTCTAAACTTGAGTGGCGACAGGTTCGGCAGTATGTCAGATCGTATTTCACGAGGGGAAGTTATATGTAGCTGGTTGCTAATTCACGCAAAAGCAAAAGCCTTTGCGCTAACGAACTCTCTCTCTGCTGCCATCAGCGAAACAGCACCTGTGATCAAGCCTGCTATCATTCGTTTCATTCGTCTACTCCTTAAGCAATAATAGCTATGATTGTATCACAAAACTATCAGGAAACTATCATGTGTCTTATCGTTACCTTGGTGATGGCCTATTTCTCTATCGCCAATTTCATTGCAGGCAATACCACGGCCGGACTCCTGCAGGGGGTCATCGCCCTGCTCTTTTTGCTCTTGCTCATTCGTACTATCTATGTCACCATTCAGGAACGCAAAGGATGCAGTGTCGGCGGATGCAAGATCACCGAAAGTATTGCCAACCTTTTTCGCAAAAAAACCCACAAGGATAACTAATGGAACACTTCTTTACCTGCCCCTACTGCTGGCAACGCATCTCGATGGTTCTCGACCCCTCCGAAGAAGAGAGCAGCTATATCGAAGATTGCGAAGTTTGCTGCCGGCCCATTGAAATCAGTTTCCGATTTGCCGGTGAACGGCTTATTGCTTTTGATGCGATCCGAATAGAGGGGATTTAAAAGCTTTTTGGAGTACAATAATCAACAATTACGTATAATCAAAAAGGAGTTTGTATGGCGCAAAATATTTTTAACTGTCCCCTCCCGGATGAAAAGGGTTACTTTGGCGAATATGGGGGGAGCTTCATTCCGCCTGACCTGCAAGCGATTGTGGATGAGATCACTGCTTCCTATGAAATCATATGCAAAGACCCCTCATTTCTTGAAGAGTTGACCGATCTCTATCAGCACTATGTCGGACGTCCCAGCCCGATCTTCTATGCCAAACACCTCTCCGAGAAATATGGTGCCGAAATCTATATGAAACGCGAAGACCTCAACCATACCGGCGCGCACAAGATCAACCACTGCCTGGGGGAAGCACTCCTCGCCAAAAGAATGGGAAAGAAAAAACTGATTGCTGAAACAGGAGCCGGTCAGCATGGTGTCGCATTGGCTACTGCAGCTGCACTGGTCGGACTGGAGTGCGATATCTATATGGGTGAAGTCGATATGGTCAAAGAGCACCCCAATGTCGTACGGATGTATATCCTCGGTGCGAATGTCATACCGGCAACCCACGGAAGAAAGACACTCAAAGAGGCGGTCGATGCTGCCTTTGAAGCGTATTTGGGTGATCCAGTGACACAGTTCTATGCGATCGGTTCTGTCGTCGGGCCACACCCCTTCCCGAGAATGGTCAGAGACTTCCAGTCGATCGTCGGTGTCGAAGCGAGAGAGCAGTTCCGGCAAATGACAGGCAAACTGCCTGACAATCTCGTCGCCTGTGTCGGCGGCGGCTCCAATGCCATGGGGCTCTTCACTGCCTTTATCAATGACGAAGAGGTTGCGATGCATGGTGTCGAACCGGCAGGCAGAAGCCTCGACATCCCGGGAGAAAATGCCGCCACGATCACCCTGGGCAAACCGGGCGTGATGCATGGCTTCAAATCCTACATGCTTCAGGATGAAAAGGGTGAACCCCAGGAGGTTTACTCTGTCGCCAGCGGCTTGGACTACCCCTCCGTCGGACCGCAGCACAGCTATCTCAAGGATCTCGGACGTGTCAACTATGCCACGATCAATGACAAAGAGGCGATTGATGCCTTCTTCGAACTCTCCAGAGAAGAGGGGATCATCCCCGCGATCGAGTCATCTCACGCTGTCGCCTATGCGATCAAGCTGGCGCAAGAGCCGGATGTCGGCACGATCCTGATCAACCTATCGGGTCGAGGAGACAAAGATATCGACTTTGTTGTGGAAAACTACGGAAAGGACTACGGTATCCCTCAGGTTTAAGTTGATATCTTATGATTGGTCTTATTGAACTGTCCTTGTTTTCAATAAGGCCTAAATTGAAGAGGGGTGGTCAAAAATCAAAGCAACTGACATCCATACTTCTTAAACTTTCCATCATCACTCATAAGAGAAAATTTTCGATTGATGGCTTGCGAGATAAGCATTCTGTCAAAAGGGTCTCTGTGATGGAAAGGCATCTCTTTGAGAGCCAATGCATCTTCTGCCGAAAATTCAAGTAGCTCAAATCCACTCTCTTTGGCTACAACCAAGGGATCAAAGTCTATTTGCAGTTTTCCAATGGAGGATTTTATCATAAGTTCTGCAATGCTGACAGAACTAACATAGATAATATTTGAAAGCCTCTCAATCTCTTCCCTCTTTTGTGTGGTAAGCTTGTCAGGCTCAGAAATCGCCCATAAAAAGATATGTGTATCTATGATGACTTTCATAGACTTTCACCATAAAACATCTCATTGATGACTTCGTCTTCTTGCATGATATCATCCGGAATATGCAGTTTCCCCTTGAGCAAACCCAGTTTTCTTTTTCCTGCAGGCTTATGAATAACAAGATCTGCTATAGGAAGATTATTTTTAGCAATGACTACCTTTTCTCCATGATAGACCATATCTATCAATTTCGAGAGGTTTGTTTTTGCATCAGAGATATTCACTATCATCACCGATCCTTTATTCGAATAGTTGGTCTATTATACCTTATCTGATCTGGTTGGTCAAGTTTTTTATAGATAATCATGGCTCCTACAATATGCAGCCAAATCTACACCGAATAATAAGTCGCTTCCCGATGATGCACCACCAGTGCTGTTGTGCTCTGCTCTGGGTGTATCTGGAAAGTTTCGCTCAGCTCTATCCCGAACTCTTCAGGCTTGAGCAGATCAAAGATAATTTTGCTCTGCTCCAGATCTGGACAGGCTGGGTAACCAAATGAGTATCTGGACCCCTGATAACGGTTCATTCTGACATCACGCAATGTATGCCCTTCGTCTTCACTGGCGATACCCAGGTCCAAGCGAATTTGCTTGTGAGCCACTTCTGCCAAAGCTTCTGCCAACTCCACAGAGAAACCATGCACCATATTGTATTCGAGATACTTCCCCGCATCGTAGAGCTCTTTTTCGTAGAGAGAAAACTTCGGTCCTGCGCTCACACAGGTCAAGGCGATCACGTCATGTCTGTCATGCCGAAAGAAGTCACTCAAAGCTCGATAGGGTTTTCTGTTTTGCCTAGGAAAAGAGAATATATTGGTCGCCCTGCCAATCACATCAGCCAATGGCTCTCTATCGGCATTGGCATCGACATTCCATCCCTCCTCCTCATCAAAAAGCAGCAGCTCCTGATCATTGCTCCTGCAAGGGTAGTAGCCATAGAGGATCGCAGGGTCAAAGAGATCCTTTTCGACAAACTCTCTCTTGAGCCTCTCAAAGGCTGGATAGACCGTTTCACTCAGGAGTTTTTGGTATGCCTCCCTGGTCATTCCTTTGCTCCTGTAGCCCCAGTGCATCTTGATGACGCTGCGCTGATTGACCCAGCTGAAGACCATATCAAGATCAAGATCCTCTTTTTGCAATACCCTGCGACCCCAAAAGGGCGGCGTCGGGATAGGTACAGAGCGGTCGGGCATCTTGATCTCGGCAAAAGGCGGGATCACCACCTCTTTTTTGACCTTTTCGACACGCTCCTTCATATCGCCGGCCAGTCGTGTATCCAGCCCTGCACCTGGATCATCATTATACTTCTCGATACGACCCATCGCGATCACCCCATCGAAGGCATCCCGGCAGTAGAAGATCGGCCCTTTGTAGATAGGACGGCAGAAGTCATCGACAAAACTTCGTGTCAAAGCAGCACCGCCCAGCAGCACAGGAATCTCCATCCCCATCTCTGCCATCACCTCGAGGTTATCTTTCATCACAGCAGTTGATTTCACCAAAAGTCCGCTCATGCCTATGGCTTGGACTTTATGTTCCCTCTCTGCCTCCAGATAAGTCTCCAAGTCTGTCTTGATCCCGACATTGATCACTTTGAAGCCATTATTGGAGAGGATGATATCCACGAGGTTTTTGCCCACATCGTGCACATCCCCTTTGACAGTACCGATCACCAATGTCGTGTCGCTCTCCTTTTCCTGTTTTGTGAGGTAGGGGTTTAGATAATCGACTGTCGCTTTCATCGTCTCTGCTGACTGCAATACAAAAGGCAGCTGCATCTGACCCGAACCGAAAAGTTCTCCGACCACCTTCATCGCATCGATCAGGATCTCATTGACGATTTTGTCAGGATCGATCTCTTTGCGTGCCTCTTCGACCATCGGGATCATCCGCTCTTTGTCTCCGTCAAGCAGAAGTTTGGCGATCTTCTCTTCTGTCGTCATTGCCTCATAAGCTTCATCAGCTCCGTCATCTTCGACTGTTTTGTCAGAGAAGTGTTCGATAAATTTGAAGAGCGAATTGTCATCAGGTGCAAAGAGAAGCTCTTCGCAAACAGCCCTATCCTCTTCACTCATCCTGGCAAGCGGTACGATATGTTTGACATTGATGATGACAGAGGTCAGTCCGGCTTCCAGGCAGTGATGCAAAAAGACAGAGTTGAGATAGATCCGGGCATTTTTGTCCAGGCCAAAAGAGATATTGGAGAGTCCAAGTGTCGAACCCACTTCGGGATGACGTTTATGGAGTTCTCGTATCGCTTCCAGGGTTTGGATCGCAGCGTCACGGTATTCGAGATCTCCGGAGCCTACTGTAAACGTCAAGGTATCAAAGATCAGATTGCGCGGATCGATACCATGTCGGTTGACACAGAGATCATAGATACGCTCAGCAACATTGAGTTTCTCTTCTGTTGTTTTCGCCATCCCTTTTTCATCAATCGTTAAGCAGACCAGAGCTGTGCCGTATTTTTTTGCCAGTCGGCAGATAGCATCAAGCTTCTCTTCCCCATCTTCCAAGTTGACCGAATTGATGATGGGTTTGCCGCCGATACACTTGAGCGCGGCCTCCATCGTGTTGACTCTGGTGGCATCAGGCATCAGCGGCAGAGGAATCTTTTGGTTATAAAGCTCCATCACGGCTGCCATATCTGTCGCTCCGTCACGGCCCGCGAACTCTACATTGACATCGAGACAGTGAGCACCATCTCTTACTTGTGCCTGTCCCACCGTCAGTGTCCCCTCATAGTCTCCTGCGATGATCAATTCACGAAAAGCTTTAGAGCCCGTAGCATTGCTTCGTTCGCCGATCAGCAGAGGAGCAGGCTCCTGAAACAGCGCTGTCGAGTTGAAAAGAGAGGCAATGGATGGCTCGATCGATCCTGTCGGTTTTTTGGGGACGATCGCAGAAACTGCTCTTTTGAGTGCCTGGATATGCTGAGGCGTTGTCCCGCAGCATCCGCCCAAAAAGCTCACACCGTCAAAATCAGTAAACTCCAGCTGCTTGGCAGTAAACTCATCGGGTCCCATCGGATAATAAGTATAGCCGCCACGGTTTTGCGGCAAACCTGCATTGGCATGAACCGAAATAGGTATATCACAGAGTTCACTGAGTGTTTTGAGATGTTTCTTGACCTGATCGGGTCCAGTGCCGCAGTTGAAGCCCAGAGAGAGAAGGTCGAAGGGCTCCAAAATCGTGACGATCGTCGCAGCATCTGTGCCGATCAGCATCGATCCGCTCAGTTCAATCGTCACAGAGACCATAATCGGAAGATCAACACCCCGTTCTTGATTGGCCGATTCACAGGCATGAAGTGCCGCTTTGATCTGCAGCGGGTCCTGGCACGTTTCCAGAAGAAAAATATCACAGCCTCCATCGATCAAGCCCAATGCACAAAGCTTATACCCCTCAAACATCTCGTCATAATGGATATGTCCCAGAGAAGGCAGCTTGGTCCCCGGGCCTATCGAGCCCAATACAAACTTTGACACACCCTCTGCTGCATACGCTTCACAAACCGTTTTGACCAGTTCTGCTCCCTTTTTGGAGAGTTCATATGCCCGCTCACCCATCTGATACTCATCGAGTACCCAGGGCATCGTCCCGAAGGTGTTGGTCTTGAGAAGATCGGCACCGGCCATCGCATACCGCTTGTGAATGCGACCGATCAGTTCAGGTGCCGTATCATTGAGAAGCTCGTTGCATCCCTCCTGATCATTACCCTTCGCGTCGACCCAAGCCTCAGCAGGAACATCAAGATCCTGTATCTGCGTTCCCATCGCGCCATCGATCACAAGAATGTGTTTTTCCAGCAGTTGTTCTATCTTTTTTTTCATTGTCAAAGCGACTTGTCCTTATCCCGGAATATAGTATGATTCGTATTGTATCCAACTCTGCTAAGAGTCTCTGAAGTAGTAGTGGCAGTAGGGGAAATGGCTTCCGGATCGAGCCCGGAATGAAGAAGAGACTAGAGGGTCTCTTTTGCTTTTTGCAGTGCTGCGATCACATCGTCAATATTCGACTTGGGAAGGTGGACTTTCCAATCAGGCTCTGCTGCATCAGCCTGCAAAGAGATGCCGATACTGACGACACTTTCGCTTTTGGGCCCATAAGGCTCTTCGATCACGGCGATCGTAATTTTACCATCATTGGTTCCGCTTAGATTTAGTTGATCGATTGCTGTTGTTTTCTCACTCATAGAGTAGCTCCTTTATTTTTGTCTGCATTATAGCATAGTTATTAAATCTTTGCGACTACTTCTTCTTGCCCAGTGCAGCGATCTTCGCCTGGATACGCAACCACAATCTGCGATCGATCGCAGGAACACCCACATAGGTTTTATGTCCTTCGAGTGATTTGGTGACACCTGATTTGCCGCCGATCGTGGCAAAGTCGCCCACATGAAGATGGCCCGATATCGCCGTTTGCCCCCCGATAACGACATTTCTCCCCAGTGTAGCAGAACCTGCCAAGCCAGACTGTGCAGCGCAAAGCGTATGGGCACCCACATCGCAGTTGTGCGCGATCTGTATGAGATTGTCCAGCTTGGTGCCCCTGCGAATAGTTGTCGAACCAAATGCCGCACGATCCACAGTGCAGTTGGCACCGATCTCCACATCATCCTCTATGATGACATTGCCGTTTTGGTAGATTTTGACATGCTCACCTGTTCGCGTATGCGCGAAGCCGTAGCCGTCACTGCCGATCACTGTACCGCTGTGAATAATACAATCTTCACCCAATTGACAACTATGATAGATCGTCACATTAGGATGCAGGAGTGTACCGGACCCTATCGTCACATTATCCCCAAGATAACATCCCGCCAATAGCGTCACATTGTCACCCAGCGTGACATTCTTGCCAAAACGTACACGCTTGTCGATATCACAACCCTCTCCCATAGCAGGATGGCCGCCTTTGGTTTCGATCTTGTGCGCAAAAAGTTTGGAAGCAAGGGCAAGCTTAAGATAGGGCTCATCCGTGATCAAAGCGATCGTCGATGCCGGAAGCTGATCGGCATACTTCGCTTCGATCAAAACGGCTGCTGCTCTGGTATGCGGCAGCTGATTGGCGTATTTGGCAGCGTTAAAAAAGCTGAGTTGGGTTTCGTTCGCCTCAGAAAGCGTATGAATACCGGTGATCTCTCTCTCTTCGCCATCGTACACGAGACCGATCTCGCTGCATAGCTGCTGGAGGGTATAGGGCATGGTCTGGATCTCCTTTTCGGATAATATCGCTGTATTATACACACTTAATCCCGGATTATGCAATAGCAGTTTTCAGGGTTCCTACAAAATCTCGGCTATCAAATCTCTATCTTCCTTGATCAGTTTGGCATTGTATTGTGTGACATCACTCAAGGAAGGAGTGAAGTAAGCTTCGCGAATCCTGTCTTTGACCCACTGATACTCTGCCCAGTTGCCGCCATTGCTTTTGACAACTTTCATCTCCAATGTTGCAATGCCTGAAAAATCCTTGACTGTACCAAAAATATCCGTGATCGAAGGCTCCTCCTCTTTCTCCCTTTTGTCATACTTTTGTTTGAGAGCTGCTGCTTGCTCTTTCTGAACGATTTTGGCTTTTTTTGCCAAAACGATAAACGCATCCACCTGTTCTGCAGTGAGCCGATTGTCTTTGGGCGGGGTGAAAGTATCTTTGGCACTCTCCTCGATCACCTCTTGTCCATAATCTCCCTTCATCATCGATCCGATATAGGACTCGAGATATGCATCGGGAGATTTGTTCTGTTTTTTGGCCTCTTCGCTGATCTGTTTCGCCATCGGAATCTTTTCCGATATCTTCTCCTGTATCCCTGTGGGTGAAAAAAGCTTGCCTATCGTACTGCCCAAAAGCATCGAGAGGAGTATCGAAGCGATGATAAAAAAGATGAAGTGCTTGACATGGTTTTCTATCGGTACTTCCAGAAATATGGGGATCGCCCTGTAAAGCAAGATCAATGAATAGATACCCAGTCCGATACCGATCACCCAACCTACCATCGGTATCGTACTCAGCACCTGCCCAAACAGTGAGGGGATCGATATCCAGAAAAACATCGCAACACTGCGATCCAAATCATTTTTACCGCCCAGCAGATCTGCCAGCCAGGCAGCCAACCAGCCAAAGAGCAGTAGTGAAATCATGAACATAATGACTGTTCCGATCATCTGCATCAGCATATCCCCGATCGTAGGCCGCACCACGCCGATCAGTGGGATATGGTAACCAAAAAGCATCGTCAGCAATGCCGAGAGCACCGCTACGACGCCGATCAGAGGGAGTGCAGGAGATTTGAGCAGCTCCTGCCAGGATCTCCCCTTGCTGATCTCCTCTTCCCAGAGAGGCTCAGGCTTGAGTATTGCTTGTTTGAATTGATTGACCAAAGTATCTGTTTGCATAATTTTCTCCCTACATTTAGAATAGGATCATGATAGCAGATTTTTGCATTGTTTGGCAAATATTTGTCGGGGCAAGAAGACCCCCTGTGGATAAGACACTATGATCCTATTCTCCGTAGGGGCAATCCCTTGTGGTTGCCCACGATTGATACTGAGTTTCTGATTTGAAACAATGTCTGTGCGGGGTGTTTGGGTACCCCTGCGGGTTTGCTTATCGCTCGATCGCGACGACACCGCCGCGTACGACTTCGCAGGGGCTGTAGCGTTGTGCTGCTTCGATGAAGTGACGAATGCGTACCGGCTCATCTGAAGCCATCGCGATCACCATATCGACACCGACATTGACGATCCCGCCATTGTAGGCACTGCAGAGTGCTGCGATATCACTTAGATTTTCATCGATGGGAAACTTGATGAGTACCATCTCTTTTTCGACCATCTCTTCGTGTTCAATGACCTTGAGGGTCGGGATCAGCTTATGCAACTGCTTGATGATCTGCTCGATCACTTTGTTACTTCCCTTGGTTACGATCGTGATATGAGAGAGTTCGCTGCCAGGGATCGGTGCCACAGTGAGCGAATCGATATTGTATCCCCGTCCGGCAAAAAGCGATGTCACGCGCGCAAGAACAGAGCTTTCGTTCATCACAATGACAGAGATGACTCTTCTTACTTTTTGCATTATTGATCCTTGTGTTCTAATAGCATATTATAGAGTGCGCCGCCGGATGGAACCATTGGCAAGACATTTTCCAGTCGATTGATCGCGACATTCATAAAGCAGACTTTTTCCTGCTCGATCGCCTCTTTGAGCGCTGCGTCAAACTCCGCCTTGGTCGTCACGTCAAAGCCGATACCGCCACACGCTTCCGCCAACGCTTTAAAGTTGGGCTGATAACTCAGATCTGTCTCGGAGTAGCGCTTGTCATAGAAAAAGGTTTGCCACTGTCGTACCATACCCAGAAAGTGATTGTTGAGAATGACATTGATCACGGGGATCCTGTACTCAGAGGCAGTGACCAGCTCTTGGACATTCATCAGGATGGAGCCGTCACCGGTGATATTGATGACAGTTTTGTCGGGATTTCCCCGCTTGGCACCCAGTGCCGCAGGCAGTCCAAAGCCCATCGTCCCCAATCCCCCGGAGTTGATCCATTGGCGCGGCCGGTCGAAGGGGTAGTGCTGAGCCGCCCACATCTGGTGCTGCCCCACATCCGACGTGATGATCGCCTCTTCACCCAACAATTCGCCGATACGCTCGATCACCCATTGCGGCTTCAGCACCTCATCACTGTCCTGATAACTTTGAGGATGCAGCTCATCATAGCGATTGAGGATCTCCCGCCAGGCACGATAGTTGTCCGTGTTGACATCCTCCAGTGCAAGGAGTAACTTTTGGACGACTGTGCTGATATCACCAACGATAGGATAATCCACATCGACCAGTTTGCCGATATTGGCCGGATCGATATCGACGTGAATGACATCGGCATACTTGGCAAACTCGCTCAGCTTCCCTGTCACACGGTCATCAAAACGTGCACCCAGAGAGATGACCAGATCTGTCTCAGACATCGCCATATTGGAAGCGTAATTGCCATGCATGCCGAGCATGCCGAGCAGGAGCGGATTTTTTGCACCCATGACACCGCGCGCCATCAAGGTTTCGACAGCCGGTATCTCTGTTTTTTTTGCCAACTCGCGTATCAGCTCAGATGCATCACTCAAGACGGCACCGCCACCGATATAGAGAAGCGGTTTTTTAGCTTTTTTGATCGCATCGGCTGCTTTTTTGATCTGACGTTCATTGCCCTTATAGTTGGGCTTGTAAGTAGGGATACTGATCTCTTTGGGATACTCGAACTCTCCCATCTCTGCTGTGATATCCTTGGGGATATCGACCAGTACAGGTCCGGGTCTCCCGCTCCTGGCAATATAAAATGCCTCTTTCAAGATCCCGGGAAGCTCTTTGACCGACTTCACAAGATAGTTGTGCTTGGTACAGGGGCGCGAGATGCCGACAGCATCGATCTCCTGAAAACCATCTGTCCCAATCAGCGAAAGGGGCACCTGCCCCGAGATCACCACCATCGGGATCGAATCCATATAAGCTGTCGCCAGCCCTGTCACCGCATTGGTGAACCCTGGTCCGCTGGTCACCATCGCAACACCTACCTCACCTGTCGACCTGGCATAACCATCAGCCGCATGAACAGAAGCCTGCTCATGCCGATTGAGGATATGCTCGAAACCATCCTGCTTGTATATCTCATCATAAACGTTCATGATCGCACCGCCGGGATAGCCAAAAACTGTCTTGACACCCTCGGCAATCAACGCTTCACAAACCATTTGTGCACCACTCATCTGCATGGTTTACACCCCACTCTTCAAAAATTTCCTTTGATTATAGCGAAAATAGATAAGATTTTATGCTCTCAATTATGATACTCGACCAAATAGAAAGAGATCTCCCTGCTGCCGATCATTTTCTTCTCAAAGAGCAGTACTTTTCCCTTGCCAAAAAGCTGATTGAGTTCGTAGAGATGCAAATCACTGATCCCGGCATAGAGGCACTTTCCAAGCTTTGGCAGCGAAACAAGCGGCGACGCCATACTGATATTCAAGTCCTCATAGCGCCAGATATTGAAGTTGGAGAAGCGCTCCGGAGTGACGACCAGCACATTGTCATATTTCTTGAAGTAGTACGCCACATCGGTGCCATGATAATCATCGATCAGGATATAGTCATAACTGTCGATATCGATGTGGAGTGACTTGATCTCCTTGTCAAAATGGTCGATCTTGACAGCTCTGGATTTGAAATTTTTCACAGCAGGAATCACATCGCCCGCAGGTGTCTTGATGAGCAGCAGTGCCAGTGCCGTCATGATACCGGCAGCGACGATCAGCTTTGCTGCGTTTCTCTGTGCGAGATAGTAAGCCAGGAGTATCGTGGCACTCAGATAGGCAGGCAGGGCCCACTGCGCATTGGCCTTCTTAAAGGCAGCAAAGTAGATGAAAAATCCCAATGTGAAAAGAAAAGGAATCAGCAAAAACATCTTTTTTCGCGAAAAGATCTCTCTATCCCTCACGATAAAATAGAAAAGCGGCAGAAGATACAACGGGTGAAAAAGCAGCAATTGCGCCCCGGAAAACTTGAAGAATTCATTCGGATGAAAAACTTTCTCCTGGGCAACGCCGTGCCCAATCTGGAACTTAAAAGAGATAAAATCATGCAGATAGTTCCAGTAGATTACCGGTGAAAAAACGGCGATACAGAGAATGACAGCAAGATAGAGATATCGGTTCGCAAAGAGAGAACGTCGATAGAGAATGATATAGAGCCCTAGCGAAACAGGCAGCAGTATACCGGTATATTTTGACAGCAGCAGTGCGCCGGCAAAAAGACCGGTCCAGAGAGCATACTCCTGCTCGCCTCTTTCGATATAGCGATAGGCGGTATAGAGTGTCAGTGACCAGAAAAAGATCAGAGGGATATCCGGGGTAATAATCGTAGACCCCCCCTGAATGAGCATCGATGTCAAAAAGATATAAAAGGTATACCGGGCTATCTTCTCATCAAAGATCATCAGGGCCAGCTTGTAGAGAAAATAGGCCGTTCCCGCCATCAGCAGGGGTGCCCCCAGCTTGACCTCCATCACCGAATCACCAAAAAGCGTCGTTGCCTTGATGAGATACGCCACCATCGGCGGATGATCGAAGTAGGAGAGTCCCAGCTTTTTCGACCAGATCCAGTAGTACGTTTCATCCGAATAGAGTGGAATAAAACGATTGGCTATGATGTTGAAAAGCGTAAAAACTATAAGGAGAAAACGTTCCCGTGGCTGCATCAGCCCTCCTCCATGATTTTGCGCTTGTTCAGTCGCAGGGTGATGACCTTTCCCAGCGCTTCGATAAAAACCTTTTTAGTCATCTTGGAAGCTCCCCGAATCCGCTCCTCAAAGATGATCGGCACCTCTATGATCCGGAAATTTTTCAGCGCTACTTTGTAATTCATCTCGATTTGAAAGGCGTAGCCCGAGGTGATAATAGTATCAAGGTTGATCGTTTCAAGCACTTCACGCCTGAAGCACTTGAAACCGCCTGTGATATCCTTGATCGTGACGCCCAGCAGCAGACGCGAGTAGAGGCTGCCGCCATAGCTGATCGCCTTGCGAAAGAGAGGCCAGTCTGTCGCTCCGCCCCCAGGGACATAGCGGCTCCCTATCACCAGATCGTAGTGCTCGATTGCTTCGACAAAACGGGGGAGATATTTGGGGTTATGTGAAAGATCGGCATCCATTTCGATCACAAAATCATACCCTTCAGGCTGTGCCAATACCCACTTGAATCCGGCAATATAGGCTTTGCCCAATCCCTCTTTTTTTTCCCTGACGATAAGATGCAGGCGATCTCCATAGCTCTCTTTGATCAATTCCCGAACTTTTTCATACGTCTTGTCGGGAGAATTGTCATCGACGATCAGAATATCGAGATTGAGATCCAGAGAAAAAACAGCCTGAGCCACGACTTCGATATTGTCGATCTCGTTATATGTAGGGATGATCACGATACCTTTTTTCACGATGCTCTCTCTTTTCCTGTCTTGAAAATCAACAGATGGCTTCCTGCAAAATTGGTCATCATTGCCCCTGCGATACCTAAAATCTGTGCTGCGATCTGCACCAACTTTTCGGTTCCGAAAAAATGAATCACCAAATTCAAAATTGCCAGGTTCAGCAGAAAACTCAAAAAATTCAACATAAAGTATTTGACAAAACGATGCCTGACACGCGCATCATGGTCTTTGAAGGTCCAACGTTTGTTGAGCAGAAAATTCTGCGTGACAGCTACGACAAAGGCACATGCAGATGCCAGGTTATAGTTGATATCAAGAAAAACGAGAGAACTGTAGATGATGAGATTGGTGACGGCTCCAAGCGCGCCTACCGATCCAAATTTCAAGATTCTATATGTGATTTTCTGCTCTACTCTTTTCTCCAACGGAAGCACTCCCCACGACTCTCAGACAAATTTACTATATAATCATATCCAATATGTATTAAAACCTCGCACGCTTTGTCTCAGTCATCGCATCCCGACATCCTTGCAGGGCAACACCCTCGCGCAAACCATCATCGATCACGATGCACGCTTGCATGTCGGCAATCGCAAAAAGTCTTTTAAAGATCAAGATCCCCGCCGCGATCAAATCACTCCGGCCGACACCCACCAGTCTCTCCCGCTCCTGCTCAGAAGTCGAGAGCAAAAGCCGCAGTGCATCGTTCAGATCAGAAACACTCAGTGACGTGCCATTGATCTCTTCAGGATCGTACGTCGCATAATTCTGTCCGAGCTTCAGTGCTGCTACTGTCGTCGGCGTACCGGCTGTTGCCACGAATGTTTCGATAGGTCCCTCCCGGCGATATCGCTCCCGAGTATATCTCTGCATCGCTGCCATCTCATCAGGAAGTGCTGCTTCGATCGCTTCGATCGATGCATAGTGCTGCGCGATCGTTACGATCCCTATGGGGAAACTTCGTGTCAGGACTTTGTCCGGATAGCGAAAGATCAACTCCGTCGAGCCCCCTCCGATATCGACAAGCAAAAAAGCCTCTGCATCACAGTCAAGATGCCTCAGGCGGTACTCTGTCGCAAGCAGTGTCAGTCTCGCCTCCTCCTCGCCGGAGATCACTTCGAACTGCACCCCTGTCTCTTCTTCGATCGCAGCAAGCACCTCTTCTGTATTGTCTGCTCTGCGCAATGCCTCGGTCGTCACGGCACGCATTTCATCTGCAGAGAAGTCGATCTGCTCTTTGGCTTCCCGGATGGCTTGAGCCACCCTCTCTACCGCCTGCTCGCCCACTCTGCCTGTATGAGCCAAACCATCTGCAGTTTTGACCATCTTCTCGAAGGCAGCCATCACTCTGCCGCTGTCACAGTCAACTTGGATGACGCGCAGGGTATTGGAACCCAGGTCGATAGCAATCACTGGATAGCCTCCATATCAATGCTCTTCCACAAAAGCAAATCCGTGGGTTTTGAGTATCTCCCGGATCTCCTCCTGGTGTGCGATACCTTTGGTCTCCAAATCGACAGAAACATTGGCATCTCCAAACTCCAGATCAGTCGATACACGGTCATAGCCTATCTGCACGATATTGGCAGCGACTTTGCTCAGCAGTTCAGTGAAGTGCATCAGCGAGCCGGGTTTGTCGACGAGGGTCACGATGAGCTTCATTTTTCGGGAAGATTTGATCAAACCTTTTTCGATGATCAGGGAGAGCATCGTGACATCAATATTGCCACCACTGAGGACGATGCCGATCTTGCTTCCCCTGGGCATCGTGATCTTGTGATGCAGCAGTGCCGCAACACCGACTGCGCCGGCCCCCTCGACAAGTACCTTTTGCTTCTCGAGCAAAAAGAGAATGGCATTGGCGATCTCATCTTCGCAGACCAGTTCCATCCCATCGACATACTTGAGCAGATAGTCGAGTGTGATCGGCGAGGTATCCCTCACAGCGATACCGTCAGCAATCGTCCGCACAGCTGTCGAATCGACCGCATATCCCTTTCGATAAGAGGTCGCCATCGCCGGAGCACCTTCTGCAGCGACACCGATGACTTGGCAGTCAGGCTTCATCTCTTTGACTGCGGTAGCGATACCCGAGATCAGCCCGCCACCGCCAACGGGTATGAGCAGGAGGTTGAGATCAGGCTGCTCTTCAAGCATCTCGATCGCCACTGTCCCTTGTCCCGCCATCACTGCTTCATCAGTGAAGGGGTGCACAAACACCTGCTTCTTCTCAGCAGCATAGCCTGTCGCATAGCCGTAGGCTTCGTCATAATTGCTTCCATAGAGAATCACGGCTGCACCCAGCTCCCTGACGCCCTGCACTTTGGTCAGAGGGGTCGACTCGGGCATAACGATCGTCGCCTCTATCCCGAAATATTTGGCAGCAAACGCCACCCCCTGGGCATGGTTGCCCGCACTGGCTGCGACGACACCGCCATGCATGCCCTCTTCTATCAGTGTTGCGATCTTGTTGAAAGCCCCTCTAAGTTTGAATGCACCGGTCTGCTGGAGGTTTTCCTTTTTGAGATAGATCTCATATCCCGTCAGTGCACTGAGGATCGGTGCATGGCTGAAAGGCGTTCGGGATACCACACTCGAAACTCTCCTATAGGCATTTTCGATCTGCTTTAAGTCTAACATTATCTTTCCTGAGTAATAATAAGGTTTCTGTCCTGATCTTTCAAAGATCGGGGATACGAAGCGAATTATATCAGCAAAGGATTAAGTATGGAGTGTGAATTTCCCACAGTGAACAGCAACAAGGAAGAGATCAAAGAGATATTTGAAACGGTGAAGACGATTGCCGTCATGGGGCTATCCCCGGATGAATCCAAAGCGAGCCACCAAGTCGCAAAGTACCTTCAGGAAGCTGGCTACAAGATCATCCCTGTCTACCCCAAAGAAGAGACGATCCTGGGCGAAAAGGTTTACCGCTCTCTGGCTGAGATCCCTTTTGCAGTAGATATGGTTGATATTTTCAGAAAGCCTGCTGCCTTTGGGCCTATAGCAGACGCCTGTATCGAACGGGGAGATGTCAAAGTCTTCTGGGGACAGCAGGGTCTTGTCAATAACGAAGCGGCAGAAAAAGCAGAAAAAGCAGGGATGAAAGTCGTACAGAATCACTGCACGATGGTGGAACACAGAGCCCTCTTTTAGAGCGTGGGGCTCCGCTCCGCTCCTGCCATAGAAGCACTTGGCCGTAGGGGCAATCCCTTGTGGTTGCCCTTCATGTGGCTATCTTATTGGATCGTATCAGGAATCCCCTAAAAGCAAAACTATCCCTTTGACTTGCCTTTAGCTCCTCATTTGAATTTTCTCAATTGTCGTGCAGATTATCTCAAATAACTCCCATACTTCTCTTTATATCCCTTTTTGATTCGTTCTGCCAGCTGATAGACTGCCATCGCATAGTAACTGCTGTGGTTGTAACGGGTGATCACATAGAAGTTTTTGGTTCCATACCAGAGTTCATCAAAGTGATATCGCTTTAGTTTGATCAAATAGACTCTCCCGTGGTAGTCAAACTGCCACTTGGGCGCAATATCCTTCAGGGATGCCCTGCTATAGCTGTGTCTGTATCCGGTTTTTCGACTGTTGAACCGTTTGCCGGGATACGAAACCCTCACGGCAACAGGCTCTCCTCTGTGCCACCCATGGCGCTTGAGATAATATGCCACACTTCCTATCGCATCCTGAGAATCATTCATCCTCTTCTTGCCGTCACCGTTGAAATCAACCACATAGCTCTTGTAGTTACTCGGCATAAACTGCCCCAGTCCGATCGCGCCTGCATAAGAACCCATGATGCGTGTCGGGTTGACCTTCTCTCTTCTGGTCATCAGCAGAAACTCTTTGAGTTCAGATTTGAAATATCGTTTGCGTCGGTGTGACTCAAATGCCAACGTTGTCAACGTATCGAAAACAGGAAATTTTCCGGTATTGACCCCATAATGGCTCTCGATTCCGATAATCGCCGTCACATACTCGGGTTGTACACCATATTTGCTGTACATACGGGAGAGCGTCTCACGGTGCTGATGCATATAAGCGATCCCTTTGGTCACTTTCGACTCTTTGAGCATCACCTTCTCGTAATAATCCCAGGGGCCTATTTTTCTGGCTGAATGCGATGGACGCCTCGGCACTCTCGGCCTCAA
This sequence comes from Sulfurovum sp., assembly GCA_024763175.1. GTDB lineage: Bacteria > Campylobacterota > Campylobacteria > Campylobacterales > Sulfurovaceae > SZUA-451. The sequence continues at coordinate 10,936 of JANTGA010000002.1, read as the reverse complement.
TGACGGTACATAAACCGCCAGGGCTTTTTTTTGAAATTTGACACTGCGAAAAAGATCGTTGAGATAGCTTCTGCTGAATTTATGGCGTTTCACCATTTGGTCAACAAAGAGGCGTACTTCGTGTTTCTGCGTGTAGTCTTTGGCAAAGAGCGCCGAATGCATAAAAAAGAGGAGGCAGAGGAGCAAAAGAGTAATGTTTTTCATTTTAAAGTATATGCGCTTTCTTCAAAGGGAGACACCCGTCATCAATACAAATGAGCGAAGTAACCCTGAATTTTTTCCGCATTGTAGCGAGAGAATAATAACCAATTATAAATAGCGCTATCGTTTCCTCAATAAAACACCGCTTTCGATATGGCCAGTATGCGGAAATTGATCAAAAATTGCAGCATCTTCTACCTGATGCGTTGTTGTCAGCTGCTTCAAATCTCTTGCCAGTGTTTCGGGATTGCACGAGATATAGATGATGGACTCTATCCCGCTGATCAGCCCCGTGGTCGCCTCATCCAAGCCTGCCCTGGGCGGATCGACCAAGACCGTAGAGAAGTTATAGGCATCCAGATCGATACCCCTGAGCCGTGTAAAATCCCGGACTTTTGTCAGCGCCTCCGTCATCTCTTCCGAAGAGAGACGGACAAACGCAATATGATCCACATCATTTTCGACACAATTCTCCTGCGCAGCATAAATCGACCGCTTGCTTACTTCAGTCGCCAATACTTTGTCATAGTAGCGCGAGAGCGGTATCGTGAAGTTCCCCAATCCGCAATAGCTTTCCAGGAAATCCCCGCCGCCTGTTTTTTGTGCCTGTGTGATCGCCCACTCGATCATCTTGACATTGACCGCGGGATTGGGCTGGGTAAAGCCACTCTCATAGTGCCGATATGTCACTTCTCTACCATCTATCCGAAGTTTTTCCGTCACAAATTCATCAGAGAGTATCACTTTTTGTTTTCGGCTTCGCCCCAATATCTTACACTGAAGTACAGATTCTAACTTTTTTGCTTCTTCTTCCCAATCACTCTCAAGCCTGCGATGATAGAGCAGCGTGATCAGGCACGCATCCGTAGTCGTCGCCAAAAACTCTACCGCAAACAATTTCGTTTTCAGGATGGGTACGTCATTGATCTTCTCCAACAGCGGCCACATTCTCTTCTCGATGGCCAAGGATACTTTGGGGCACATTTCGATCGTGACGGCACCGTTTTTCTCCAGATTTCCCATCGCATAGTCGCAGTGATCCCCCTCATGCCAGATACGAAACTCCGCCCGTGCCCGATAGTGATGATCAGGAGAGCCAAAAACACCCATTGCCCCCCGGTAAAAGGGTGCCAGCAGTGCCGAAACACGTTCTTCTTTGTCTTTGAGCTGTGTCGCATAGTCTGTCCGGTAGAGCGTGCATGATCCGCAGCTTCCAAAATGTTTACATTCCACTCTTTATCCTTGTTCTTCATACAATCTCTAAAAAATAAGTATACCGTTATTTTCCTTCGCGGCTTTAGATATACGCACCCTTGTGAATGAGTGCTCCGAAGCTCAAGACACTCGAACTTGTTCGAGTCCATAACGAATGAGAAAAGTTGCCTCAGACAAGTCTGAGGGTCTCAAGCTTCGGGACACTCGAACTTGTTCGAGTCAAAAAAGGGTACCCACAAGAGGTACCCCCTACGAAATGTGATGACTGTAGAGGCAATCCCTTGTGGTTGCCTTTCTTGTTGTCGGGCTTTTGTGGGGGTTTAAATTCAATTGGATATAATACAATAATTTTATCAAAAGGTACACATATATGTCTCTCTCTGTTGTCATCCTCGCTGCCGGTCAAGGTACGCGTATGAAATCCTCCAAGCCCAAAGTTCTGCATGAAGTCTCAGGCAAAGCGATGCTTTTTCATGCGATCGATGCGGCGCAGTCACTCTCTGATGATGTCGTCGTCGTACTTCATCATCAGGCAGAACGGATCGAAAAGAAGATCACGGATCACTATAGTGGCATCCGATTCCACTTGCAGGATGCCGAGCAGTACCCCGGCACCGGCGGTGCGATGAAAGGGATCGGCTTCAAACACGAGCGCGTGCTCATCCTCAATGGTGATATGCCCCTCATCACAACCGACTCACTCCATGCACTTGTCGCCGGCGATGCCGATATCAATATGAGTGTCATCAAGATGGAAGATCCCAGCGGCTATGGCCGCGTCATCATCGATGAAGAGAATGTCAAAGAGATCGTAGAAGAGAAGGATTGTACCCCGGAGCAAAAAACCGTCCAGACGGTCAATGCCGGCATCTATGCCGTCAAAAGAGAACTGCTCGACCGCTATATCCCCGCCCTGAGCAACGATAATGCTCAGGCGGAATATTATCTCACAGATATCATCAAAATGGCTGTCGAAGAGGAGAAAAGCGTCCATCCTGTCTATGTCAAGGAGGAGGAGTTCAAAGGTGTCAACTCCAAACTCGATCTGGCGCAGGCTGAAGTCATCATGCAGCAGCGCATCAAAGAGAAACTGATGATGGCAGGTGTCGTGATGCACCTGCCCGAGACGATCTACATCGACTGCCGGGCCAGCTTCGAGGGTGAATCCATCCTGGAAAACGGCGTCACGATCCACGGTGCTTCGAAGATCATCGAGTCGCACATCAAGTCGCACTCCGTCATCGAAGAGGCCATCATCAAACAAAGCAGTGTGGGCCCTATGGCGCGCATCCGTCCCCAGAGCAGTCTCACCGATACCCATATCGGCAATTTCGTCGAAGTCAAAAAATCAACACTCACCGGTGTCAAAGCAGGGCATCTCGCCTATCTGGGAGACGCTACGATCGAAGAGGGGAGCAACATCGGCGCAGGTGTCATCACCTGCAACTATGACGGCAAAGCCAAACATCGTACCGTCATCGGTAAAAATGTTTTTGTCGGAAGTGATGCGCAGCTGGTCGCACCCGTGACTCTCGAAGACAATGTACTGATCGCAGCCGGAACGACCGTCACGAAAAATATTGCCAAAGGTGAGCTGGCCATTTCTCGTACATCACTCAAGATCGTTTCTGGCTTCTTTGATAAATTTTTTGGTATCAAGGGGTAACTATGCAGTTTGATTTAACAGGAAAATCCATCCTATTAGGCATCACCGGCAGCATCTCTGCCTACAAAGCCTGTGAATTGGCCCGGCTTTTTGTCAAGGCTGGCGCCCAGGTGCATGTCGTGATGAGTCCGGCAGCAACCCGCTTCATCTCGGCACTGACGATGGAGGCATTGACACGCAATCCTGTCCTGACCGAAGAGAGCGAAAGCTGGAGCTCCGAGCTCAACCATATTGAGATCGGCAAAATGTGTGATCTCTTCATCATCGCTCCCACTACAGCCAACTCCCTCAACAAATTGAGCAAAGGGATCGCGGACAATATCCTGCTCGAAACAGCCTTGGCATTTTCAGGGGATATCCTGATCGCACCGGCTGCCAATACCCAAATGCTCCAAAACCACTACACTGCCGGAAGCCTCAAGATGCTTGCCGTCAATGACTACCGTATCGTCCAGCCGCAGGAGAAGAAACTGGCTTGCGGCGATACCGGTGCCGGAGCATTGGCTGATCCTGAAGAGATCTTTTTGCAGAGTATTTCGATGCTTTTTGAGGAAACATTCTGGAAAGACCGCCGCGTCGTTGTCACAGGAGGCGGCACCCGTGAAAAGATCGATGAAGTCCGCTACCTCTCCAACTTCTCCAGCGGCAAAATGGCAAAAGCTCTCGTCCTTGCACTCTACAGCAAGGGTGCTGATGTCTGCTATATCACGACAGCGGGTTCAGAGGGTTTGCCTGATGATGTTTATATCATCGATGTTGAAAACAGCGAAGAGATGCTTAATTATACAGTCGATGCTGTCCGTGTCGCCAAAAAAGGAAAGATGAGTAAAGCCACGATGAACAGCAGCGACCCGGTCCATCTCATCCAGAAAGAGCCCTATCTCTTCATGGCGGCGGCTGTCTCCGACTACACCCCGCGCTTTCCGCAAAACGGAAAACTGAAAAAAGCGATGCTGGGCGAGGAGTGGAGACTGGAACTCGAAGAGACAAAAGATATCCTCAGCTCCCTGAACAAAGAGGGGATTAAAACCGTCGCTTTCAAGGCCGAAATGGATAGTGAAGCAGGAGCAGAACACGCCAGAAACCTTCTGGAGACCAAAGGGGTCGACGCCGTCTGCTACAACCACCTCAAAGACAGCAAAAGCTTCGGTACTGATGACAATGAGATCACGTTCATCACCGAAACCAAAGAGCAGTCACTGGAAAGATCAGACAAATTGACACTTGCGCTTAAGATCCTGGCTGCTGCGAAGGAGCTCTCTGCGTGAAACAAAATATCCTCAAGCACTTGGCGATCATCATGGACGGAAACGGGCGCTGGGCTGAGCAGCAGGGCCTCAAGCGCACCAAAGGCCATGAAGCAGGTGCCGAGGTTGTTCGCGAAATCACAACCTATTGTGCCAACCATCCAACGATCGAATCGGTCACCCATTATGCCTTCAGTACCGAAAATTGGAAACGGCCCAAGCTCGAAGTCGAGTTTTTGATGAAACTGCTCGATCGCTATCTCAAGAAAGAGTTAGCCACCTATCAGGAAGAGAATATCCGTTTTGTTGCCATCGGGGATCTGTCACAGTTTTCCCCAAAACTCCAGAAGACGATCGCTGTGACGATGAGAGAGACCCGAGACAACACCAGACTCGATCAGGTGCTCGCACTCAATTATGGCGGACGAGACGAGATCGTCAGGGCCGCCAATCGCGTCCTCGAGAGAGGGGGGAAGATCACCGAGGAGAGTCTCGGTGCCGCGCTCGATACGCCCTATCGGGATATCGACCTGCTGATACGCACCAGTGGCGAGCAGCGACTCTCCAACTATCTTCTCTGGCAGCTCAGCTACAGTGAGTTGGCATTTACGCCGACGCTCTGGCCCGACTTCACCCCGGAAGAACTCGAGGGTTTGATCGGGGATTTCGAACAGAGAAACAGACGCTTCGGAGGCATATAATATGGCGTTGATTTTGACTCTGGCAGCATTGGTCCTGGGGGCAGCTATCGGCTCCTTTCTCAATGTCGTCATCTACCGCATACCCGAAGGTGAAAGCATCGCCTTTCCCGGGTCGCATTGTCAAAGTTGCCATACACCGCTCAAGTGGTACCACAATATACCGATCCTCTCCTGGCTCTTTCTGACCGGCAAGTGTGCCTACTGCAAAGCACCGATCTCGAAGCAGTATCCTTTGGTCGAAGCGATCACTGCCCTGCTCTTTGTGCTGCTTTTCTGGAAGGTGGGACTCACGTGGTATCTCCCTTTTGTCTTCGCCTCTTTTTCGGCACTCTTTGCCCTGACCGTGATCGATTTCAAATATTATGCCGTACCCGATTCGGTCAACTTTTTCGCACTGGCAGCGGCACTGGTTCAGCCTGATTTTATCACGGCAGCCACCGATGCGGCTATTGCAGCACTGGCACTCTATCTCCTGGGAAGGGGTGTCAGCTACCTCTTCAAAAAAGAGGCGATGGGAAGTGCTGATGTGATCGTGGCGGGGACGATGGCTGCGCTACTGGGATTTCCCCATTTTTTTGTGGCACTTTTCCTCTCTGCTATTTTGGCGATCATCCCTTCCCTCTTCGCAAAAGAGACGATGGTACCTTTCGTGCCCTTTTTGGCGTTGGCAACGCTCATCATCTATCTTTTTGACGATCAGACGACACTACTCTTGAATTGGATCCTCTATGGTTAATGTCAGAAGCTATCTCTCCAGCAATTTTACCAAAACTTTTTTGACGATCTTTATCCCCTTCTTTTTTATCATTTCCCTCGTCTACCTGGTCAAAATCTCGATCCTCACTGCCAAAATACAGATGACATTTCCTGAGTTGTTGCAGCTTTTTGCCTACTCGATACCGACGATCATTTTTCATACACTGCCCATCTCATTTATCGCCAGTGTTGCGACGACACTGCAGAGACTCTCAGTAGACAATGAACTTGTTGCACTTTTTTCTCTGGGCTTGCCTGCACGAAAGCTGATCTACCCTCTGATATTCATTGCGCTGCTTTTTGCTTCTCTGCTTTTGGTCGTCTCATTTATCACGATGCCTCAGACCAATCAACTCTTCAATGCCTTCAGGGACAGCAAAAAAGCGGAGATGACTTTCAATATCGTGCCCGAAGAGTTTGGCCAGAAGTTTGGTCACTACTATATCTTTATTTCTGACGAGAAAGGCGGAAAATTCAAGGACACTGTGATCTACTACCAGGAAGACAATCACACAGATCAGATAGTTTCAGCCGACAGGGGAGAGATGCTCAACAAAGACGGCACCTTTTCGCTTATCCTGTACGACGGCAAAGGGTATACCTTTGAGCCCGATACCGTACGGCAGATCACGTACAAAAAACTGCAAACTTTTGACACCCTGGGCAAACGCAATATGCAGCTCTATGGTGTAAGTGACTACTGGAAGCAGTCCATGACAGATAAGCAGCGCAAACAGAAAATGTTCTTCTATTTTTTCATCAGCGTCATACCGATCCTCTCTCTCTATATGATTATCGCCTTCTCTATCATCAATCCGCGCTATCAGAAGAGTCACTCCTTTGTCGTGATTGGGTCGATTGCGGCACTCTTCTACTTTTTTGCCTCGCTGCTGGATAAATTTGGAACGATCTGGATGCTTGCCGGTCTCGCTATCTCCTCTTTCCTGCTTGGTGTCTGGCTCTTTTATCGCAATGTCAATCGATACTTTTGATGCGTGCCAAAGCCATCCTCTCCTATGATGGGAGTTTTTTTCAGGGCTTCCAAAAACAAAAACAAACCAATAAAACCATCACTACAGCCCTGGAGTCAGCACTGCACGCCTTGAATATCAGAAGCGATATCGTCGGCAGCGGACGTACCGACGCAGGCGTACACGCCACCGGACAGGTGATCCACTTCGATCTTCCGGATTTTTGGGTGGACCTGCATAAACTTCGATATGAACTCAACCGAAAACTACAGCATATCCGCATCAAACATATTACCCCAGTCGATGAAAAATTTCACGCACGCTTTTCTGCCAAAAGACGGCTCTATCGCTATCTCTTCAAGCAGAAGAGACCCTCTCTCTTTGAAGAGAATTATATTGCACATTACACTGCTTTTGATCCGCTGCTTTTGTCTCAAGCCCTATCGGCTTTTGAGGGTAAACACGACTTTTGTCATTTTCACAAGAGAGGCTCCGATATTCATACCACCGTCAGAGAGATTTACCAGGCACGATACAGGAAATTTGGAGATTACTCTCTGATCTATTTCGAAGCCAACGGCTTTTTGCGGGCACAAGTCAGGATGATGATCGAAGCTGCAATGCAGTGTGCTTCAAGAGAACTCACCCCCGACCAACTCCAGGAGCAGATCGATGGCAGACAACGACACTCTACCTCCCTCGCGCCCCCATCCGGCCTCTATCTGGCACGTATTCTCTATTGATTGCAATGAATCCACAATTCTTATGCTATAATTTAGTGTCATAAATCGAAAGCCAACAAAAAAGGAAAAAAATGTCTACTGCGTACAAAAAGATATTTGGTTTTGTCTTTCTTCTCTTTAGTGTCGGGACGGCTGTGCTCGCTCCTTTGAGCAGACTGTTTTAAGGAGCATACATGAGCAAAGTCAAACGCTACAATCCTCCCGAAATACAATCAGATATGATCAAAAAAGGTTTTTTACTCTACCTCTTTTTGGTGCCCCTCTTTTTGAGTATTGTGATGGCACTTTTCAAGATGAACTATGGTGCTTTTCTTATCGATACGATCGCATTTCTACTCTTTTTTGCCGTGATTTACCTCTCCAAAAAAGGCTTCGCGCAGGAGATCAATTACCAAAAATCACGGATTGCCAAAGCTCCAAAAATTCATTATAAAGAGTTTTCCGCCTATCTGCTTGGGCTTGCGACATTCTATACGGCCTTTATTGCCGGTGCAGAGCCGCTGATCCAGTCACTCTTTCTGGCCGCTCTCTCGATCGTGGGATACTGGCTCTACTACGGTTTTGATCCGCGCAAAGACAAGCTGGAGGATTTTGGAGATATCTCTGCGGATGTCGTCCTCAAAACATTTCATGAAGCACGCGACAAAATGGAAAAGATAGAGAAGGATGCCGACAAGATAGAGGATAGAGAACTCAAGATAAAGATCGATCGTGCGATGGAGCGGGCAGGGACGATCCTCGATGCGATCGCCGAAGACCCCAAAGATATCAGAGCTGCGAGGAAATTCCTCGTGGTCTATCTCGATGGTGTCGCCAAAGTCACAGGCTCCTATACAGCGATGGAAGAGGAGGAGATCGATACAGAAACGAGGGAACGGATCCTGGGATTGATGGATGATGTCGATACCCGTTTCGAAAAAGAGCTCAAGCGCCTCAAAGCCAACAACCAATTCGACCTCGATGTCCATATCGATGTCCTCAAAGCGCAGATCAAACACTAAAACACACACTATACCAAAGGAGAAGAGATGGAGACCCAAACCAAAGAAGCAATCGAGACGGCTATCGTCAACCACAAAGAGAATCCTGTCGAAGTGATGCCGGAAGAAAAATCGAAGGTAGAAAAAGCTGCCAATGAACTCAATGTCAAGGATCGTACTTCCGTGATCTATTTCGGATCGGGCGCACAGGAGAAACTCGATGAGATCTCCAATAGAATGATCGAAGGTGTCCAGAACAAAGACCTCGGAAAGGCAGGTGAGTCACTCAATAAAATCGTCGCAGCGATCCGAGGGTTTGACCTCGATGAGCTCAATCCGAACCAAAAACTCTCCTGGTGGAAAAAAATCTTCGGCGGTACTGAACCGATGGTGAAGTTCATCCAGGGATATGAAGAGGTCCGGGACCAGATCGACATGACCACCAACGAGCTGGAGCGCCACAAGAGCCAGCTGATGACCGATGTCGTCTCTCTGGATAAGCTGTATGAAGCCAATCTCGACTACTTCAGAAGTCTGGAGCTCTACATCAAGGCAGGTGAGCAGAAACTCAAAGAGCTCGAAGAGAAAGAGATCCCCGAATATGAAGCAAAGACCAAAGATGGTGAAATGATCACGATCCAGAATCTCAAGGAGATCAGAGGCTTCAGGGATGATCTGGAGCGACGGGTCCAGGACCTGAGACTCTCCCGACAAGTCGCGATGCAGTCACTGCCAAGTATCCGACTGGTACAGGAAAATGACAAATCCCTGATCAACAAGATCACCTCCACACTGGTCAACACCGTTCCTCTCTGGAGAAATCAGCTGGCACAGACGGTCACGATCTTCAGGAGTCACGATGCTGCCAAAGCGATCAAGGGTGCTACAGACCTCAGCAATGAACTGCTGGAGAAAAATGCAGAAGGGCTCAGAGAAGCCAACCGGGAGGTACGACAACAGATGGAACGGGGTATCTTTGACATAGAGAGTATCAAAAAGGCCAATACAACACTGATCGAAACACTCAACGATTCACTGAAGATCGCTGATGAAGGGAAAAAGGCCAGAAGTGCAGCTCTGATCGAACTTCAGAAAACAGAGCAGGAGCTCAAAGATGCACTGCTCTCAGTCAAAGCCAAAGCAGAAGCTGTACCGGAGTCAGACCGGGCACAAATAGACAATAAGGAGAAATAGTATGGGACTTTTTGATTGGCTGAATGATCAGTTTATTGACGTCATAGAGTGGACAGACAGTTCGCATGACACGATGGTTTACCGTTTTGACCGCCATGACAACGAGATCAAGTACGGTGCCAAACTCATCGTCAGAGAGTCTCAGGTCGCTGTCTTTGTCAACGAAGGAGAGATCGCCGATATCCTTGGCCCGGGCACCTATGAGCTCGAGACCAAAAACATCCCTATCCTCACATCTCTACAGCACTGGGATCATGGTTTCAATTCCCCTTTCAAAGCAGAGGTTTATTTCGTCAACACCAAACGATTCACCGATCTCAAATGGGGAACCAAAAATCCCATTATGGTCAGAGACCCGGAGTTCAGTATGGTGCGCCTGCGTGCCTTTGGCACCTACGAGATACGGGTAGAAGACCCCAGAGTCTTCCTTCAGGAGATCGTCGGGACTGATGGCCACTTCACCACCGATGAGATCGATGCACAGCTGACCAACCTTATCGTCTCCAAATTCGCTGCTGTTCTGGGCGAAAATGATGTGCCCGCCCTTGATCTTGCTGCCAACTATGAAAAATTCGGCGAATATATCACAAAGCGGATCTCACCCTACTTCAAAGAGTATGGCTTGGAGTTGACGAAGATACTGATCGAAAACATTTCGCTGCCCGCAGAGGTCGAAAAGGCACTCGATAGACGCAGCAGCAGAGAGATCACCGGTGACCTCGATGCCAATCTCAAGTACCAGACCGGCGAAGCACTCGGAAATGACAATGGCAGCGGAGCGATCTCGGATATGGTAGGTATGGGTGCCGGTCTCGCGATGGGCAACCAGATGATGAATCAAATGAATCATACAAACAGCAAGGCTCAGGCAGCTACACCGCCCCCGATACCGGGATCAGAGGAGCGCTATTTTGTCGCGATCGACAAAGAGTCACAGGGGCCCTTTGGCATAGACAAGATCAAAACAATGGTTCAGGCCGGATCGATCCGGCACGATACGCTTGTCTGGACAGAGGGGATGGAAGCGTGGCAAAAAGCCTCCACTGTTTTGAGCACTTTGTTTCGCAGCACACCACCGCCACTCTCCTGATCAATCGTTCAACGGCTTGTCACAGTGAAATTCAGCGCGATCAACTTCACCTGCCCCAATTGCGGGGCACCGATGAAATTTTCTCCCGCATCAGGAAAACTCAAATGTGAATTTTGCGGGACACAAAAGGCTGTTGCGGAGACTATGGAGGTTATCGAAGAGTATGACTTCC
>JANTGA010000001.1 GCA_024763175.1 Sulfurovum sp. | reverse complement strand
GGGGAGTCCCTATCGTCCCCAGCATTAGCAAAACCTTGTATGCACTACTATGCTGAAGCGATACAAGCGAGTAAAAGCGGTTGTCATTGTTACCAGATCCCTCTATCCCCAAATACATAAAAGAGAGAGTATTGACATTTTTAGGTTTGCAGTGATGTGCTCTGATCAACAAAAAGGATAATTGGTGCGCGTTACGCACAGTACGGGGATATCAGGTGACAATCCCTCGCATAAGCGATCCCAGTTATCAGCTCTTACTCTCCATTCCAGTGAACATAGTCATCATAGTTTACCCCGTCCTAATGTTTCAAAATTTGCCTCAGACAAGTCTGAGGGTCCTGAAGTTGGGACACTCGAACTTGTTCGAGTCTTTGATATCACAAATGAGTTTCGTTACTTTACCATAAAGCTTGAGAGAACGAGAAGAGGTATTGGTATTGGGGTCAGGCCCCCATTTAGGGGAGGTGAAAGTAATAGTATATTTAGTCCATCTCCGCTATACTTCAAAAACAAAGAAGAGTCAAAAAGAGAAGAATAATGCCAAGAAAGCCCCGTATAGAGATCGCAGGTTGTTGCCACATAGTCAATAGAGGTGTAGAGCAAAGAGTTATATTTCAAGAAGCGGAGGATTATGAATACTTTAAAGAACTGATGTGTTTTTATGCTCAAGTATTGGAATTAGTACAATTTACAATGAATGGGATTACTGCGTAGTGCAACACTCATCGCAAATATCTTTTCTACTCCTTCTTTACCGATACGCTTTCTGAAACAGACCAGATCTGTTGGATCACACGGTAGTGCCGGTTGATATTCTGTCATACCACAGATTTATTTAGGATACAATATTAAAAAAGTCTTAATTGTGTTAAAATGGCGTGATTTGGCGTGAAAGAAAAATGATGAATGGCTGCATTTAAACAAATCAAAACCATACAAAAGATACCTAAAAAAGGAGCATCTATGTTCATTATCTCCAACACTGTCTCACTGGACGAAAATGAAATCACCTTTGAAGCCATCCGTGCGCAGGGTTCCGGCGGACAGAAGGTCAATAAAACCTCGACAGCAATCCATCTTCGTTTTGATATCGCTGCTTCATCGCTGCCCGATTTTTACAAAGAGAAGCTTCTTTCGCTCAAAGACAAGCGCATCACCAAAGAAGGCATCATCGTCATCAAATCACAGCAGCATCGCAGCCAGGAGCAAAACAGAGATCAGGCACTTGAGCGTTTGGTGGAGCTCATCAAAAGTGTAAATATCGTCCAAAAAAAGCGTGTGCCGACCAAACCGACAAAAGGCTCTGTAAATCGGCGATTGCAATCGAAGAAAAAACATTCCGGCAAGAAACGCTTGCGAGGAAAGGTAGATCCGGAGTAGATGTAATGTCTATCAAAGACGGGGCCAATATCTAAAAGCAGGAGGTACCTATAATGCGACCAAGTATTATCATCAAAACAGGTGACATCACCAAAGAAAAGGCCTGCGCTATCGTCAATGCTGCAAACAGTTCGCTGATGGGCGGTGGTGGTGTAGATGGGGCGATACATCGGGCAGGAGGCTCTCAAATACTGGAAGCATGTCGAATCATCCGGAAAGAGCAATATCCGGATGGATTGCCCACGGGAGAAGCCGTGGCAACTACAGCAGGCAAGATGCCGGCAGAGTATGTGATCCATACGGTGGGACCGATCTATCATCAGTGCGATGGAAAATGTGCTGCACTTTTGGCGTCTTGCTATACCCATTCACTCAAGAAAGCAGCCCAACTCGGATGCAGAGAGATTGCATTTCCAGCCATCTCGACAGGTATCTACGGCTACCCCAAAGAGGAAGCGGCAAAGATTGCCTATGAAGCTGTAAAATGTTTTTTGGATGATGGGCATACGATGGAAGTTCGATTTGTTTTTCATAATTCTGATGATAAAGAGATATTTGAAAAAGCGCTACAGCACAGTTAGGAATCCAATATCATCTTTGTTATGATGACAAGATTTCGCCTCAGACAAGTCTGAGGATCCTGAGTTTGGGACACTCGAACTTGTTCGAGTCTTTGATATCACAGATGAATTTCGTTACTTTGCCCTAAAGCTTGAAGTATCAAATACACAACCAATAACTATCTCAACCTTTCAGCCACAAGTTCATTTACCACTTTCGGGTTTGCTTTGCCTCCTGTGGACTTGAGAACTTGCCCGACAAAGAAGCCTAGAAGTTTGGTGTTGCCTGCTTTGAACTTGGCGACGTTATCCGGATGATTTGCGATGATTTCATCAATAATAGGTAAAATCTCAGCAGGGTCGCTTATCTGTACGAGTCCCCTGACTTCGACTATTTGTATCGGATCGTCTCCAGATTTTACCATCTCTTCAAATACCTGTTTGGCAATCTTGCTTGAGATCGTCTCCTCATCAAGCATCTTGACAAGCTGAGCTATTTGCCCTGCGCTAAATTTGAGCTCACTTGTCTGCATCTGCTTCAGCTCTCTGGCTACTTCATTGGTCACCATATTTGCCAGGCCTACAGGACTGTTGAGCCTAGAAAGAGCCTCTTCATAAAATGACGAGAGATACACATCACGCGCCAGTGTATTGGCTACTTCACTGCCCAGTCCAAGTTCGCCGGTGTACCTGTCAAATAGTGCCTGCTGGGCTTCACTCATAGGCGCTACTTCGCCATCTACCTGTACCTTTTTTGCTTGGGGTTTAGGCGCAGGCTGGGCTGTTTTTTTCTTTTTGCTCCAAGAGTCTTTGAGACTGACTATTTTGTTGAACACTGGATTTCCATCCGTGTAGTCGACAGGATCAGCATAAAAATACCCCTCTCTTTCAAACTGAAATCTCTCATCGGGTTTATCCACAACGGCAGCAGGCTCGATCAGGGCAGTTTTGATCACTTTTAGGGAATTGGGGTTCAGATCTTCGACCCCTTCGGGCATTTCAGATGAGAATAGTCTGTCATAGAGCCTGATTTCAACTCTTTTGGCCTCCTTGGCGCTCACCCACTGGATAGCACTTTTGACTTTGATACCGCTGCTATCCTGACCGCTCTTAGACTCAGGGTGGTACTCTGCTTTTATCTCTACGATAGTACCGTCGGCATCTTTTATTACTTCCTTGCAGGTAATGATATAGGCGTGCTTCAATCGTACCGGCTGCTCAGGCGTCAGACGGAAGTAGCCCCTTGGAGGATTCTCCGTGAAGTCTTCGCGATCGATATAGATCTCTTTTGAGAAAGGCAGCTTTCTTGAACCCTCTTTGGGTACATCATCCGGGTAGTATGAGGCATCGAGTGCTTCGTCTCCTTCATAGTTTTCGATAGTGACTTTAAGCGGATCGAGCACACACAAAACACGCGGCACTTTGGTATTGAGATCATCCCTGATGGAAAACTCCAGCTGTGCGACATCCACCATCGAGTTGGCTTTTGCGATACCTATCTGATCACAAAAGCTCAGGATGGATTCGGGGGTATAGCCTCTCCTTCTGTATCCGGCGATCGTAGGCATACGCGGATCATCCCAGCCGTTTACATAGCCGCCCTCGACCAGCTCCAGAAGCTTTCTTTTGCTCATCACCGTATAGTTGATAGCAAGCCTTGCAAATTCATACTGGTGGGGGCGTGGCGGCTCTAGCCTCAGCGTATCCAGTATCCAGTCATAAACGGCGCGATTGTTTTCAAACTCCAGTGTGCAGATGGAGTGTGTGATACCCTCTATATAGTCAGAGAGGCAGTGGGCGAAATCATACATCGGGTAGACATGCCAGGCATCACCCGTCCTGTAGTGATGCGCGTGCCTGATACGGTAGAGGAGCGGGTCTCTCATTTTCATATTGGCAGCACCCATATCGATCCGTGCTCTCAGGATATGTTCACCCTCTCTAAACTCTCCATTTTTCATCCTCTCAAAGAGATCCAGATTTTCTTCGACACTGCGTTGGGCATATTTGCTTCGTCTTCCAGACTGGGTTACGGTCCCTCTGTATTCAGGGATCTCCTCTTCGCTCAGACTATCGACGTAAGCCTTTTCCATCTTGATAAGCTCCACAGCATAATCGTAGAGCCTGGGGAAGTAATCAGAAGTAAAACGTATACTATTGTCCCACTCAAACCCAAGCCAATGCACTGCATCTTTGAGAGCTTCGACATATCTCGTATCTTCCGTAGCTGGATTGGTATCATCCATTCTGAGGTTGCAGCGACCTTGATAGTCACGGGCAATTCCAAAATTGATAGCGATAGATTTCGCGTGTCCAATGTGCGGGAACCCATTAGGTTCTGGAGGAAATCTTGTAACAACCTCTTGATACTTGCCTGATTTTAAGTCCTCTTCAACGATGGTACGTAGAAAATCTTTACTCTCACTCATTATAATTAACCTTTTTGATTTTGAAACTTTTGTAAGCGCTGTATTTTATCAAATTAGAGCTTTATGGCATCTCAGATACAGCGTTTACCCTGACAAAAAAGAGCTCCCAAAAGTGATCTTTGATACCAAAATTGTTTCTCCAGGGCTCACTCAGGGGGTTTTGGGAGGAACTGCTTCGTAAATATCTTGTCATATATCTCAAATACCGTACAATTGCTAAATTGAAAACGAAAGAGTTATTGTATGCAGCCAGAGTATCTACCCAAAAAAGAGGGCCTCTATGACCCGCAGTTCGAGCATGACGCTTGCGGCGTTGGTTTCGTCGCTCAGCTAAAAGGCAAAAAATCCCATGATATCGTCCAAAAGGGGATCGAGCTCCTGACCAACCTCGAGCATCGCGGAGCAGTCGGTGCCGAGAAAAATTCCGGTGACGGCGCCGGGATATTGACACAGATGCCCGACCGCTTCATGCGCAAAAAAGCCAAAGAACAAGGCATTGATCTGCCGGCGTTTGGCAGTTATGGTGTCGGTGTTGTTTTTCTGCCCAGAGATCCCCAGGCACATACCGAATGCGAAGCGATCGTCAGCCAGTGCATCACAGAGATGGGGCAGGAGTGCCTGGGCTGGCGGAGAGTCGATACAGACAACAGGGCATTGGGCGAACGGGTCAAAGCCGTCGAGCCCTCTATCTATCAAGTCTTTGTCAAAAAAGCAGAGACGATCGACTCCGATGCCTTTGAGCGCAAACTCTATGTCATCCGAAAACACGCACAAACACTGGTCTCACGATCACCTCTCAGAGGTACAGAATACTTCTATATCCCTTCGATGTCCTACAAGACACTCTCTTATAAGGGTCAATTGATCACTGACCAGCTTCCTGGCTACTTCGCCGATCTGAATGATCCCGATTTTGAATCGGCCATCGCACTGGTGCATAGCCGATTTTCTACCAACACTTTCCCGACATGGCCTCTGGCGCAGCCCTTCAGGTATCTGGCGCATAACGGCGAGATCAATACCCTCAGAGGCAATATCAACTGGATGCGCGCCAGAGAGTCCATGCTCCGCTCCAAACTCTTCACCAGGGACGAACTGGACAAAATCTACCCCTACCTGATCAATGAATCCGGCGGATCTGACTCCTCCATACTCGATAACGTCGTCGAACTGCTCACGCTGGCAGGACGCTCACTGCCGCATGTGTTGATGATGATGGTTCCCGAGGCGTGGAAGGATGAGGAGATGGATGAGGAGAGAAAGGCATTTTATGAGTATCATGCGACCTTCATGGAGCCATGGGACGGCCCGGCATCGATCGCCTTTACCGACGGCAAGATCATCGGTGCGACGCTGGACAGAAACGGCCTGCGGCCCTCACGCTATTGCGTGACAAGAGATGATATTTTGGTGATGGCATCCGAACAGGGGGCATTGGAATTTCCTGCTGAAGAGATCGTCCTCAAAGGCAGACTGCAACCCGGAAAAATGTTCCTGGCAGACCTCGAAGAGGGCAGGATCATCGGCGATGCGGAACTCAAAGCGCAGATCTCGACAGCACACCCATATGGTGACTGGGTCGACACACAAAAGATCAATCTCGATGACCTGCCCCTGAACTGCGAAGTCAAACAGCCCGATCATGCCACGATTTTGGAGAGGCAAAAGTGTTTTGGCTATTCCCAGGAAGATATGAAGATGATCCTGACACCGATGGCCAACGAAGCGTACGAAGCGACAGGATCGATGGGTAACGATGCGGCACTCTCGGTACTCTCCCATCGGTCCATCAACCTCTACAACTACTTTCACCAGCTCTTTGCACAGGTCACCAATCCCCCCATCGATCCGATCAGGGAAGAGTCCGTCATGTCTCTGACAGCTTATATCGGGCCGCAGGGAAATCTCTTCCAGGAAGCAGACGAGAAGAGAAAATTTATCAAACTCCCCCACCCTGTCCTGACCAATGAACAGTTCGAAAAACTCAGGGGAGTCAGTGAGTTGAACTTCAAAGCAAAAACGATCAAAATCCTCTTTGATGCGGACAAAAAAGGCGCGCTGCAAAGCGCACTTGATACCCTCATAGACAAAGCGGAGCAAGCCGTCAAAGAGGGATATCAGGTGATCATCCTCTCCACTCGCGGTACCGGCAAGCACAAAGCAGCCATCCCTACGCTGCTGGCTACAAGCGCCGTACACCAGCACCTCGTCAAAAAAGGCATCCGCACCAACTGCGGCCTTGTCGTAGAGAGCGGAGAAGCCAGGGAGATCCACCATTTTGCCACACTGATCGGATATGGCGCCAATGCGGTCAATCCCTATCTGGCATTTGAAACGATCGAAGATATGCGCAAGCGCGCGCTGATCCGGGAAGAGATTTCGCACGAGCAGGCGATCGGCAACTATATCAAGGCGATCGGCAAAGGTATCTTCAAGGTCATGTCCAAGATGGGTATCTCCACCATACGCTCCTACACCGGCGCGCAGATCTTTGAAGCAGTCGGACTCAACCAGGAGCTGGTCGATCAGTACTTTACGGGTACCGCTACCAGACTGGGCGGCATCGGGATCGAAACACTCGAAGAGGAGACGCTGCTCTGCCACAGAATCGCCTATCCCGACGAGATCATCGAAGCCAATGACCTCGGTGTCGGCGGGCAGTACGCTTATAGACAAAGAGGCGAAAACCACCTCTTCTCGCCCGAAACGATCTTCCTTCTCCAGCAGTCGAGCAAAAGGAATGACTATGAGACATACAAGCAGTTCGCCAAACTGATCAATGAACCCAATGAACGCTATCTCACTCTCAGAAGTCTTCTGGAGTTTGACAAAGCAGATCCGATCAGTATCGACGAAGTCGAGTCCGTAGAGAGTATCATTACGCGCTTTGCTACCGGTGCGATGAGCTATGGCTCCATCTCCGAAGAGGCGCACACGACACTGGCAATCGCGATGAACTCCATCGGCGCCAAGAGCAATACAGGTGAAGGCGGGGAAGATGCTGCGAGGTTTGGTACCGAGAAAAACTCCAAGATCAAACAGGTCGCTTCAGGTCGCTTCGGCGTCACAGCCAACTATCTCGTCAATGCCCAGGAGATACAGATCAAGATGGCACAGGGCGCAAAGCCCGGCGAGGGGGGACAGCTCCCCGGACACAAAGTCGATGAGATCATCGGGAAGACGAGACATTCGACTCCAGGTGTCGGACTGATCTCCCCGCCCCCGCATCATGATATCTACTCGATCGAGGATTTGAAACAGTTGATCCACGATCTCAAAAATGCCAATATCCATGCGCGCATCAATGTCAAGCTGGTCTCCGAAGTGGGTGTCGGTACGATCGCTGCGGGTGTCGCCAAAGCCCATGCCGATGTTGTCCTGATCTCGGGTTATGACGGCGGTACGGGCGCTTCGCCTCAAACCTCCATCAAGCATGCCGGACTCCCCTGGGAACTGGGGCTGGCCGATACGCATCAGACACTGGTCAAAAACGGCCTAAGATCAAGGATCACCGTCCAGACAGACGGGCAGCTGCGTACCGGACGGGATCTGGCTATCGCGACACTCCTGGGTGCTGAAGAGTGGGGGATCGCCACCAGTGCGCTGGTCGTCGAGGGCTGTGTGATGATGCGAAAATGCCACCTCAACACCTGCCCCGTCGGTATCGCTACACAAGATGGCGAGCTGAGAAAAAAATACAGGGGCAAAGCGGAGCATGTCGTCAACTATGTCAAATTTATGGCGCAGGAGCTGCGTGAAATCATGGCGGAACTTGGATTTAGAACGATCAATGAAATGGTCGGCCGCGCCGATAAACTCAAAGCAAAAGAGCATGTCACTCACTGGAAGGCCAAACACTTAAAACTGGACAAACTGCTCTATCGGATGCAGATCAGCAACAGTGACTCCGGCCACAAGACGATCCAACAAGATCACCATATCGATGAAGCACTGGATCACAAGCTGCTCGAACTGGCCGCCCCTGCCCTCCTCAGCGGCCTGCCCGTCAGAGAGGAGATACAGATCAGAAATATCAACAGAACCGTCGGCACGATCCTCTCGGCGGAGATGACCCGAAAATATGGCGAAGAGGGGCTGCCTGATGATACGATCCACTTCAAAGCAACCGGAAGCGGCGGCCAGAGTTTCGGCGCGTTTGTCAACAGCGGCATTACCTTTGAACTCGAAGGCGATGCCAATGATTACTTCGGAAAGGGTCTTTGCGGCGGCAAGCTGATCCTCTATCCGCCTGAAGCATCAACGTTCGAAGCCAATAGTAATGTCATCCTGGGCAATGTCTCCTTCTACGGTGCGACCGGCGGAGAGGCGTACATTTACGGATTGGCGGGCGAGAGGTTCTGTGTACGAAACAGCGGCGCCAGAGTCGTCGTCGGCGCCATCGGTGACCATGGCTGCGAATATATGACCGGCGGCCGTGTCGTGATACTCGGTGAGATCGGCAAGAACTTCGCCGCAGGTATGAGCGGGGGTATCGCCTATATCTATGATGTGAACGACAGCCTGAAGCAGCGCATCAACACCGGTATGGTCGATCTCGACAGGATCGAGTCAGAGGAAGAAGCAAATGAAGTCAGAGGGATGGTCGCCAAGTATCTCCAATACACCGGCAGCAAAGAGGCCAGCGCCCTTTTGGATGACTGGGATACGAACCGCTCACACTTTATAAAAGTGATGCCGGTAGACTACAAGCGTGTTTTGGCGCATCTCGCACGGGTCAAAGACGAACAAGATGTTACAGCTTAAGGGGGCCAGATCATGGGAAAAATAACAGGATTCAAAGAGTTTGACAGACAAGATACCGAATATGCTCCGGTGCAGGAGCGTATCAAGCACTACAATGAGTTTGCCAAGGCACCCTCCCAGGAGGTACTGGCAGAACAGTCTGCCAGATGTATGGATTGCGGGGTGCCCTTTTGTCACAGTGACTACGGCTGCCCTATCGCCAACATCATCCCGCAGTTCAACGATCAAGTCTATCGCGGTGAATGGGAAGATGCCTTCAAAACGCTGATGAGCACCAATAACTTTCCGGAATTTACCGGACGCGTCTGTCCGGCGACCTGTGAGACAGCCTGTGTATTGGGAATCAACGAAAAACCCGTTACGATCAAAAATATTGAGCTTGCCATCATCGAAAAAGCATATCAAAAAGGATGGATGAAGCCCAGGCCGCCCAAAAAGCGCAGCGGAAAAACAGTAGCGATCGTAGGCTCCGGACCTGCCGGACTGGCGGCAGCCAACCAACTCAACAAAGCCGGCCACCGCGTCACTGTCTATGAGCGGGACAAAAGGATCGGTGGACTGGTGCGATACGGTATCCCCAACTTCAAACTCGAAAAAAAAGCTGTCGTCCAGCGCCGGGTCGACCTTATGAAAGAGGAAGGGATAGAATTTGTCACCAATGCTCATATCGGTGTGGATCTTTCGGCCGGTGAACTGGCAGAAAACTTCGATGCGCTTATCCTGGCAGGAGGCGCCACGCTGCCAAGAGATTTACCGATCGACAACCGTGATGCCAAGGGGATCTATTTTGCGATGGAGTTCCTCGGACAAAACAACAGCCGTATCGAAGGCGACACGATAGCAGAAGATGAAGAGATCCTGGCAACAGATAAACATGTCGTCGTGATCGGCGGCGGCGATACAGGCTCAGACTGTGTCGGTACTTCAGTCAGGCAGCAGGCAGCTTCCATCACCCAGATCGAGCTTCTCCCCAAGGCGCCCGACGAGAGGACAGAGCAGATGCCATGGCCGCTCTACCCCAGGATCTTTCGTCTCTCAACTTCACAGGCCGAAGGGTGCGAAATGGATTTCAACATCCTTTCAAAATCTTTTATCAAAAATGAAGAGGGTCACGTCAGCGGGATCAACTGTGTCAGGATCGAGTGGGAGGAGAAATCTCCGGGAGTATTGGGCGGATTCCAGGAGATTCCGGGCAGCGAATTTGTACTCAAAGCCGATCTCGTCTTGCTGGCGATGGGCTTTTTGGGGCCGGAACAAAACGGCGTACTCAAAGAACTCGCACTTCAAACAGACAAACGAAGCAACGTCCAGACCGACACGCGATATGAAACGTCCCGAAAGGGCATCTTCTCAGCCGGTGATATGCGTCGCGGCCAATCCCTGGTCGTCTGGGCGATCGCGGAAGGACGCGAATGTGCCAGAGCGGTGGATACGTATCTGATGCAAAAACCAAGCAGGCTCAACGCGATCAGCAAATCTCTCTGCGAGCACTGAGAGTTATCGTTTCTTACAAGATCAGCATCATCCAGGCAGTACCAACTGTCAGGAACACAAAGGTATTGACCAGCGTCACGATACCGCCGACCCGATAGATCTCCCCTGCTTCGAGATAACCGCTACCGACATAGATCACGTTGGCAGAGGAGCCCTGCGGCGTGATGACTGCGTTGAAATTGGTCGCAAAAAGAAGCATCAGCGCCATCATCTCCGCCGGCACACCTGCCTCGACGGCAACTCCGAGAAAAACCGAAAAGAGTGCCAGCATCTGAGCTGTCTGAGAGACAAAGAAGTAGTGGATCAGAACATAGGCCAGGGTCAACACGACATAGACTACCGGCCAGGAGAGCCCGTCGATCATGACGGCTACATTTTCACCCATCCATCCCATAAAGCCAAATTTGTTGAGATAGACACTCATCGCATAGAGGATGGCAAACCAGACCAGTGTCCCCAGTGCCTGTCCTTCGCCACGAAGATCCTTCATGGTGAAGATATGGGTCAGCATCAAGATAGCAAGCCCCAGGAATGCAACTGCCGTTTTGTTGAGGCCCGGAACAAAAGAGGATGCGATCCAGAGTCCCACCATGCCGACAAAAACAGCAGCCATGATCTTTTCATTTTTGTGTACGGGGCCCATCCCATCCAAGGCTTTTTGGGCGATTTGGGGTGCATCCGGAGTCTCTTTGACTTCCGGAGGATAGACCTTCAAGATAACCCATGGCAGCAAAAAGAAGAGCACCAAAACAGGCGCAATAGCAGCAAGAGCCCAGGAACTGTAACTGATCTCAACACCAAAATCTTTAGCCATTTTGGCACCGGCGGGATTGGCCGCCATCGCAGTGAGCCAGAGAGATGAGGAGATGGTGAGTCCCGCCATCGAAGACATCATCAGATAAGAACCCAGTTTTCTACGCGTACCATCCGAAACTTTGGAGCCACTGTCTGCCGCCAAGGCGTTGACGATCGGGAATAGTACGCCCGATCGTGCTGTATTGCTCGGAAAGGCTGGAGCGATGAACATATCTGCTGCGATGACAGAGTAGGAGAGACCCAGACTTGTCTTTCCAAACCGTCGAATGATCAGGAAGGCGATCCGTTTTCCCAAGCCCGACTTGATCACGCCACGGGCGATCAGAAAGGCTACGATGATCAGCAGGATCCAATCTTCGGAAAAACCGCTGAATGCCTGATCGGCTGTCAGTGTCCCCGTGAGAATAGCTACAGAAACACCCAGTATAGCAGAGGCAAAGATGGGCATTGTATTGAGGATAACGGCAAAAATAGCAGCGATAAAAATCGCAAAGAGGTGCCAGGAGGTTTGTGCCGTGAAAATGAGATCGGACGCAGGCATCATACTGACATATACCTCCAGATCCGAAGGAACCGGCATAAACCAAATCACAGCGCCAAAGAGAAAAACTGCGATTTGCATAATGTGCTCTTTGTGTGTTTTGAGGGGATGGTGTGACATATATACTTCTTTCTACTAAGGTAAACAATCATACTCTAAAAATCTAAATTTATTTTGAAATATAAGTAAATTATTTCTCATATGGCTATACTGTATAACTTTTAAGTCATTTGAGGGCACAATAGTAAAGTAGAATAGACCAAATAGCAAAGAAAGGCAAAATTGATGAGTATGGCAGAGCAAACAAAAAAAATTTTATTGGCACTTGCGGTAGGCGGTATTGCCTTTGGGTTGATGATCACTTTCTTTACGCTTCAGCAGTCACTGATGGTTGCCTTTGTGGCTCTGATGGTGGCACTGTGGACCAATGAAGGCTTGCCTCTTGCTGTGGTATCGCTGTTGCCCATTGTCCTCTTTCCGGCTGCGGGTATCCTGACGACGAAGGAGACGACGGTCAACTATGCCCATCCCATCATTTACCTCTTTCTGGGCGGCTTCCTGATCGCAATCGCAGTCGAAAAAACCGGACTGCACAAATGGATCGCAACAAAAATGCTGGGAATTTTCCCCAGCAGTGTGCGTGGTATTATCTTTGCCCTGATCATCACTTCGGGATTGCTCAGCTCGGTACTCTCCAACACCACCACCACACTGCTGCTCCTTCCTATCGCACTCTTCCTGACTGACAAGACTAAGATCAAGATGCGCCTGGCACTGGGGATCGCCTATGGTGCGAGTATCGGTGGGATACTGACACCTATCGGGACGCCGCCCAACCTTATTTTGATGGGGATCATGGAAGAGTTTGGACTCAAAGCGATCCCTTTTGCGCAATGGATGGGGATGGTGGCACCGCTGGTTTTCGTCATGTTTGCAATTGTGGGGTATATCCTGAGTCTTGGACTCAAAGATCACGCGATTGAAACAGACCTTTCGACTCCACCTCTGGACAGGAATCAAAAAAAAGTCCTGTGGGTGATCTCTGGCCTGATCTTCCTCCTCCTGATCAATGCACCGATCAAGCCCTATTATAGCGGACTGGGTATGAGCGAACCTGTGATTCTCCTCTCTGCCGGACTGCTCCTCTTTGCACCGCCTTTTTCGATCCTCAACTGGATGGAAGACAAGGAGAATATTCCTTACCGTATCATGTTTCTTTTTGGCGCCGGCTTCTCCATCGCGACAGCCTTTACCAAGACAGGGATGGCAAGTGAGATCGCTTCACATCTGGTCGCCTTTTCGGGCATACCGCTGATCCTCTTTGTCCTGATCGTCGCAACAATCGTAACCTTCACGACAGAGATCACCAGCAACACAGCGCTGATCTCCATCATGCTTCCTATCCTTTATGAGGTGGCACAAAAAACCGGTATTGATGCTACTTTGATCATGATGGTCGCGACTGTCTGTGCCTCCTATGCCTTTATGCTCCCTATCGCCACCCCGCCCAATGCCATTGCGATGAGCTCAGGAGTCGTTTCGATCCGTACAATGGCAGCATATGGCCTGGTGTTTAATATTCTGGGTATTGCCCTGATTGTTACGATCGCTTATACCTTCTGGCAAGGGTTGCTTTGACACGATCTTGGATTGTTGCCCCAATAGTGCTATAATTTCAAAAATAATTTAGGCTTGGGTGAACGCTATAGTCTATTCTGGGCCAAATAAAAAGGAATATGAAATGAACTTAAGTAATTTGATAGCAAAATACCCCTTTCTGGATACAAAAGAGTCCGAATTGAAAAAGGCGGGATTTAGTGATCATGTAGATACCTTCAAAGTCGTAGCACACTTTATCAAAAAAGGTGACCTCGACATGGTCAAAGCATTTATCGAAGCAGACTACAGTGTCAACAGCAGCGAATCGGGTGATTTTGGCTCTTCGCTGCTGCACAATGCGATCCGTTATGGTCAAATGGATATTTTCAACTATCTGATTGACCAGGGAGCAGATATCGACTATATTGATGCTGTCGGCTGGACCCCTATGATGGAAGCGATCATCGATGCCAAACCGGAATTTGGCAGAATACTCGCCCAGAAGGGCGCAGATCAGACAATCATCAATCAAAAGGGTGCCAGCGCCAAAATGCTGGCGATGAAATTTGGACAGCGTGCTTTTTTTGAATTTTTGGATTGACCTTTCTCTCTGAAATAAGCAAACTCTATTCTATTATCTGCAATAATGAAATGGAGTGTATAGAAGTAAAGTCCTATCACCAAATGTTAAAGAGCGAGGCTGTAAAAAGATGGGAACAAAACGTAAGATGGTAGAGACAGAGATACAGGAAGGCGGAACACTGGAAGAGGAGGTACAGAAGCGCAAAGAGGAGTGCCTCAAGCGTTTTGAAGAGGAGGAGCGCCGCAGCGAACAGAAGAAAAAGCGTGTTCCCATCTGGATCAAGCAAGAAGTATTGGACTATGAAAAAGAGCTTCAAAAACTTCAAATCGAACTGCTCAAGCTCCAAAGACATGTCAAAGAGAAGGGAATGAAAGTACTGATTCTCTTTGAAGGTCGCGACGCGGCAGGCAAAGGTGGGACTATCAAGCGCATCACCGAGCATCTCAATCCCCGTGGTGCACGAGTCGTCGCCCTGAACAAACCCTCTGACGTGGAGAAAACACAGTGGTATTTCCAGCGCTACGTACAGCATCTCCCCAGTGGGGGCGAGATCGTCCTCTTTGATCGGAGTTGGTATAACCGTGCGGGTGTAGAGCCGGTAATGAACTTCTGCACACAAGAAGAGCATCAGGAATTTTTGCACGAAGTTCCTTTTTTTGAAAGAAGACTGGTCAATAGTGGCATTATCCTGATAAAGTTCTACTTTTCAGTTTCGAAAAAAGAGCAGGCGAAACGCTTCAAAGAACGTGAAACCAATCCGCTCAAACAGTATAAACTCTCACCGATAGACAAATTTGCGCAGCAAGTATGGGACAAATATACTATAGCAGAGTACTCAATGTTTATGGCTTCACATACCGAGAGTGCGCCTTGGACCGTTATTCACTCAGATAACAAAAAGAAGGCACGCGTCAACAGTATCAAGCATATCCTCAATCAAATCGACTATCCGGAAAAAAT
Organism: Sulfurovum sp.; assembly: GCA_024763175.1. Taxonomy (GTDB): domain Bacteria; phylum Campylobacterota; class Campylobacteria; order Campylobacterales; family Sulfurovaceae; genus SZUA-451. The sequence continues at coordinate 86,090 of JANTGA010000001.1, read as the reverse complement.
CAAACAGAAGTACTTGAATACAGATGAAAAGATAGTCTCTTCAGCGGATACAAAAATAGCAGAATTTGACCAAAGTGTTTCGAATCAACTTTCGGATGAGTCCTGACTCATTTCTGCCACAGGATATCAGCGTCTGATCTGATATCCTGCAAACGATTGGTTAGTCGATAATCTTGCTCACTGGTATCTCTATAATCGACTTGGCGCCATAGGCTTTGAGTCGGGGGATAACATCGCGCAGTGTTCGCTTATCCAAAACTGCCATCACATCCACCCAGTCACCTTTTGCCAAATGTGAAACAGTGGGGTTCTCACTCGGGAGCACCCTGAGGATGGACTCCAGTTCATTTTGTGGTGCATTGAGCATCAGACAGACTTTGGGGACGGCATCGATCACTGACTGGAGCATCATAATGACCCTGTCGATTTTGGCTCTTTTTTCCGGATCCTCATAAGCTTTTTTATTGGCGATGAAGCGTGTCGTCGTCTCCAGTACCGTGTCGATGATCTTGAGATTGTTGGCTCTGAGCGATGATCCGGTCTCGGTAATCTCAACGATTGCATCTGCCAGCTTGGGCACCTTCACCTCTGTTGTACCCCAGCTAAATTCCACATTGGCTTTCACGCCATGAGAAGCCAGGTAATCATGGGTCAGATTGACCACTTCGGTAGCGATCGTTTTGCCTTCCAGGTCTTTGACACTTTGATAAGAAGAATCCTCTTTGACTGCCAAGACCCACTTGATAGGTTTGAAGCTCTGCTTGGCGTAGATCAGCTCACACACTTCTACAATATCGGCACGGTTTTCCTTGATCCAGTCCAAACCTGTCAGTCCGCAGTCCAGCTCACCCCCCTCCACATAGCGCGCCATTTCCTGCGCACGGATCAGCATACACTCCAGCTCGGGATCATCGACAGAAGGATAGTAGTTACGCTCTCTGACTCGAATCGTATAGCCGGCTTCTTTGAAGATTTTGATCGTTGAATCCTGCAGGCTTCCTTTGGGGATTCCTAATTTTAATACCATAAATATCCTTCTTTCTTATGAAAACAATCTACTGAAAAATGATCCCTTCTTTGCCAGCTTATCAATGATACTGAAGTAGTAGGCTTCATCCTTGAGGCCCATCTCGGGAAATTTGAGCTTGCCGTCCGGCAGTACCGCTATCGTAAAGGGAACCGAGCGAACCTTGAAAGCCTCTGCAAGTTTATGATTTCTCGAGACATCACATTTGGCTACGACAATACCCCGTTCTTTGGCATAGGCCTCAAGCCTCTCATCGATGAGGCCGAGCAGCACCCGGCAGGGGCCGCAGGTGGGAGAGTAGAAGTCGACAAAGACGGGGGATGATTGATTTTTAATGATTTTTTCATAGTTTTGATCTGTTAATTCCATCCGGCAGTATATCTTTTTTTCACTTCCTGTGAGATGATGGTCATATCGGAAAGCCAGGAAGGCAAATCAAGACTTGCTGATAATGACAATCGAGAGAGTAAGTTATAGCACTCTGTAAACGATAGGATCTTTCACTCCCGCCTCCTCGAAACCCTTTAGTCGGAGCCGGCAGCTATCACAGACACCGCACGCATCATCTTCGGACTGGTAGCAGCTCCAGGTATGCTCCAGGGGCACGGAGAGTTCGAGTGCTTTTTGGACGATTTGGCTTTTTTTGAGTGCAACCAGAGGCATTTTGATCTCCAGCTTTGTCTCATCGCGTGTCCCCAGATCGATCGCTTTTTCCATCGCCCGGATATAGCTCTCACGACAATCAGGATAACCGCTGCTATCCTCTTCTACTACACCGATGTAGAGGGCTTGGGCTTGATGTTTTTCCCCGATCGCTGCTGCAATGGAGAGGAAGATACCGTTGCGAAAGGGGACATACGTGACGGGAACACCCTCTTCGATACCTCCTGTCGGCACCGCGATGGAGGGGTCTGTCAGTGCAGAGGTACCGATCTGCCCGAAGAAGTCCAGATCGATCTCATATGCTTTGATCGTGCCCAGATCCTCTGAGATCCTGCGGAAGCAGGCAAGCTCTTTCTTTTGCGTGCGCTGCCCATAGTTGAAGTGTACACCGATGATATCATACCCCTCTTCTTTGGCAAGCGCGGCACTCAAGGCACTATCCATTCCTCCAGATATGACACAAACTGCTTTTTTTGATTCACTCATTGGCTGCCTCTCTTATTTTGCTCTCTTATTTTACCAATATTAGCTATAATTCACCCATGAAAATAACCATAGATAACCAGACAGATTTTCTGATTCCTCTGGATAGATTCGAATCCATCGCCCGGTCTCTCACAAAGAGAGAGATAGAGTTGATCATTTGCGATAATCCTACGATACAGAAACTCAACTCTGAATACCGATCCAAAAATCACCCGACCGATGTGCTGAGCTTTCCTTTGGAGGGTGATATCGACAAGTTCCCTTTGGGATCGATCCTCATCTCATCTGATATGATAAACCAAAAAGCGAAAGAGTTTGGACACACAGTAGAAGAAGAGAGTATTCTGCTCTTTATCCATGGACTATTGCACCTTCTGGGCTATGATCACGAGACGGACAAAGGAGAAATGAGAGCAGAAGAGAAGAGAATAATCCATCAATTCAACCTGCCCAAAAGCTTGATCGTCCGTACAGAAAAAGAGGAGGAGTAGCCGATGAGTTTTGTCATCTTCGTCATTGCTATGGCATCACTGATATGGGGAGCAGACCTGCTCGTCAGAGAGAGTGAACGGATCGCATTGCGCTTTCATATCTCAGAATTTGCAATCGGTGCAACACTGATCGCGCTGGGAACCAGTCTGCCTGAGATGGCAGCCAGTATTGCAGCAAGTGCCGAAGGGAAATCCCAAATCGCCATTGCGAATGTTATCGGTAGCAATATTCTCAATATTACACTGGTCTTGGGTACTATTTTTCTGATTTCCAGGAGACTCAATCCCGATAGAGACTTTTTTGCCAAGGATAGCACTTGGGCCATTGTTCCGGTATTTATTTTTCTTCTGATGATCTTTGACGGTACGATTTCACGTTTTGATGCGATACTTCTCCTGCTCCTGATGGCAGCCTATATTATATTTTTGCTCAAGGAGGCCAGGGGAATCATCGCGGCAGAGATCGAAGAGATAGAGGAAGAGCTCCAGGAAGGCGATCAGCACGGGTTTTCCTGGCTCATATCACTCCCGCTGATCATGCTGGGACTGGTCCTGATCATCGCAGGTGCAAACTTCACGATCGAGAGTGCATCGGATATCGCCCGAAGTTTTGGTATCTCAGAGTGGGTCATTGGCATCGTGATGATCAGTCTGGGCACCTCTCTGCCTGAACTGGTCGTCAGTATCTCTGCTTCACTCAAAGGCAAGGTCGATATGGCGATCGGCAATATCATCGGCTCCAATCTGGCTAATACCACGATCGTTCTAGGTGCTGCAGCACTCACCAAACCGATGAACCTGGATGTCAATGCGTATCTTTTCGATATCAGCACGATGATCATCGCCACACTGATGCTGGTCTTCATTACTGCCAACAAGCTCTACAGCAAACCTGCAGGCATCGCTCTCTTCATCGTACTGGCCCTCTTCCTCGATCATACGATTGTGTCAATGCAGCTATCCTAATCTATCCATCATACTTCTTTCTTACCAGAGGATCGCTTTGGCGTGTCCCCAAATAACTCTCTACCCTACTGCGCCACCCAGCCTCGATCACCCATCACAAAAGTGGTACCGATTTTACCGCTTTCATCCATCAAAAAGATATTATATGCTCCATTATCCTGCTTGAAAAGGATGTCGGATTTTCCGTCGCCGTTGAAGTCACCGATACCTTCTGCCATCCAGCCTCGATCACCCATCACAAAAGTGGTACCGATTTTACCGCTTTCATCCATCAGCCAGATATTATATGCTCCGTTATCCTGCTTGAAGAGGATGTCGGATTTTCCGTCGCCGTTGAAGTCACGGGAGGCTTGTTTGCCGTTTTGACTTCCATCCGGATAGATGGCAGTATCACTGTCAGCAATCGTCAGTGAAAAATCTCTTCCATTGTCTGGAGAGACGTTGACAGTACCAGATGTACCCGTAGCGGTCAATTTGATCGTATTGTAGTCATAAAACGCATACTCGAGCGTCAGACCACTGCTATAGCTTATGCTATACTGAGCCATTGTATCACTACAATTTTCGGGAGGAAGATAGAGTAGGTATGTTTGTCCGCTTTTAATATCAAATGTACTATCCTTGGTGATGACCTGATAGTATGGGTAAGGCGCTGATTTTGTCGAAAATCTCCAAACGATCTGTTTGTCAGTACCATCTTCCTGATAAAAGAGTTCTGCCCTGTATTGACCGCCCCAGGCGAGCCTATCCAGAGGAAAAAGGGCATACTCATATTCGCTGAGTATACTATTTGGGTCACTATCCTTGTCCAATAATGTTGTATTGGTAATTTCACTATTGCTTCCCTCATCATAAATTTTGAATGAGCTCAGTGCTATTTTGCCACTTTTTTTCGGATTGAACTGTATACTTACGGGGTATCCGCTCACACTACAATCAGGCAAAGGATCTGGATTTTCCTCAAAGAATACAGGCAGCGAATCATTTTGCCCGTTATAAGGCCACAAAACATAGGCAGGGTTTGCATTGGCATTTTCTGCCATTGCATTTTCATATTGTGATGATTCAATCCTGAATGTATCATCTGCACAAACATTATAGTAGTAGTGGTCGGCTGTGGATGATTCACCCGCACACAACACTCTCAATTGCGACACACCAATGTCATAAACATAGGCATTTCCATAGGCGTGGCTATCCGAAAAATCCGCACCGATACCTATCTCATCATAGTCAAATCCAAGCAATCCGAATCGATGATAAATAGAAGCAATAAGACCATCGACAGACTGATAGACCGTATCTTGGCCATTGGAGATACTTTCATTGACAGTCTTATGCAGATAGTCTGCATAAACTGCTCTCTCCGCAGGAGACGCACCGGTATAGCCATCATTACCGCTTGTTTCACCATGTCCTATGGCATTATTTAGCATTTGATAATGCGCATGATTATAAGACGAAGTATCCAGGTGCTGTTCTGCAGAGAACTTGATCATGCCTGCATGAGCACGCAATGTATTCAGATAGTTTATTCCATCCGATCGTATTTGGGTTAAATCCGTTGTGGCTTTGGCATGGATCGCGCCGTACTGCACCAAGACAAAACCCAGTGCCAAAAGTATATTTTTCTGCTTCATCGTTATTTTCTCCTATCCTTTTGATCAATCACTACTATTGTTGATTTTGTTGACGATAGTATCTCAAACTCTAAAATCAAAAGTTAACAGAACGCTTATTGTGCGAAGTTTTCTATGTATCTACTCCATTTTATAAGTTTTTCACTAAAATGGTGGCTTAAAAAAATCGGATTCAAAGTGGACAAAATGGGAATGTTGAAGGGGGAAAGCGTACTTTTGCTACAAGGCCCTATGGGCTCTTTTTTTAAAAAAGTAGATATGGCGATCAGAAAGAGGGGCACAAGAACTTTCAGAATTGGACTTAATGCTGGAGATTATTTTTTTTCCAATAAAGACAACTACACACCCTATCGTGGCACACAGGGCGAATGGGAAGACTTCCTGTATCAATTCCTGAGGGGAAATGCCATAGAGAAAATTTTTCTCTATGGGGATTGTCGCTACTACCACAAGACAGCCATCAATTTGTCAAAAAAACTGGGCCTGGAAGTAGTTGTCTTCGAGGAGGGATATATTCGTCCGGATTTTATCACTATGGAGAGATATGGCGTGAATGACTACAGCCAGATACCCAGAGATCGACATTTTTATGAGCAGCTGGATACTTCAAAACTGAAAATAGGAATAATCCAACCAGCCAACAACAGGTACTATCGAATGGGATGGAGTGCTGCATCCTATTATCTGCTTTCAGTTCTTCTGCGCCATAGATATCCACATTACCAGCACCATCGGGGGCTTAGGCTGCTGGATGAGATGTTTTACGGGCTACGAAATATTGCCAGAAAATATACATACAAAATAACAGAAAGAGCGCTGTCCGAAAAACTCTTGAGTAAAAAGAAAAAATACTATTTTGTACCGCTTCAAACAAGAGATGATTTTCAAGTCAGGGCACATTCAAAATTTCCGACGATCGAAGCCTTTGTGGAGACTGTCATATATTCATTTGCCAACTTTGCGCCAAAAAATACACATTTGGTCATCAAACATCATCCTCTCGATAGAGGCAGAAAAGACTATAAACAGGATATCACAACATTAGCACAAGCGCTGGGAGTCAGGGAGAGAGTCTTGATCATCTACGACCTGCATCTCCCGACTTGTCTGAAAAATGCTATTGGCACTATCACAATCAACAGTACTGTGGGCATCTCTTCACTCTATCATCATATCCCTACCATCGCATTGGGTAGAGCCCTCTATGATATAGAGGGTCTCACATGCAAAGATATGAGGCTGGATGACTTCTGGGAAAACAACAGGCCGCCGGAGAGGGAATTGTTTGAAAAGTTCAGGCGATACCTTATCGCTCAAACACAACTAAACGGAGGATTCTATGGGAGATTTCCCACAGAACTTGAAGAAAAGGCTTGATGCGCTGCAATGTGCTCATTGGGACTTTGTCGCATTGTCGTCAGTCGGATGCGTGGTATTTTTGTCTTCGGAAAAATAGCCTCTGGCATACATCCACTTATAGATATCTGCCACAACAGGGCCATTGGTGCCACCGCCATGCCCCCCATGCTCTACCAGTGTTGTCACGATATATTTTGGCTTATTGAAAGGCGCATAGGTCGTCAGAAGCGCATGAGAACGTTTCCAATACTCCATGTCGTGCTCTTTGGCACGATTCACAACATTTTGTGCGATAGAAACCACTTGTGACGTTCCCGTCTTGCCTGCAACAACAATCGGTAGATTTCTCAAATGCGTATAAGCTGTCCCATGCAGTGTATTGCAAGCATCATACATCCCTGCATGAATCGTGTCCATGACATTTTTATCAAGTGCTACTTTTTTGATATTGGGCAAGACGGGAGTGCCATTGATCACTTTGGCAAAATGTGGCGTCACGAGATTGCCGGTAGCCAGTAGATTGGTATAGCGGGCAAGCTGCATCGGTGTCACCGCATCATACCCCTGACCAATTGCTGATATCACTGTCTCGCCCATATACCATTGTTGTTTAAAGCGCTTCATTTTCCAACTTTTATCAGGAATCACACCACGATATTCACGTGGTAAATCTATACCGGTTTTAACGCCCAGACCAAGTGACTTGAGCGTTTTTGCCATCGAATCAATCCCTATTTCCAAACTCTTGTTGTAAAAAAAGACATCACAACTCTCTCGTATCGCCTTACGCAAGCCAACTGTACCATGCCCATGTTTTTTCCAGCATCTGAATTTGTGTCTGCTCCTCCCAATCGTAATCCACCCTCTGCAAAACTCGGTATTGAAGACATGGCCCTTTGGCGAAAGAGAGTCAGCTATCGCGACACCCATTTTGATCGTCGATCCGGGAGGATAGGTTCCATGAATCAATCGATTGGTAAACGGATGTTCTGGATCCTCCTGCAGTGTCCGCCAGTCCTTTTTGCTGATACCGCCTACAAACATATTGGGGTCATAGCTCGGAGTACTGACAGCAGCCAATATCTCTCCGTTGGTACGCATGACGATCACGACACCTGCCATCTCGCTCATGCGATTGTATATCATCATTTGCAAATCCATATCAAGATTGAGCACCAGGTTTTGATTCTCTTTGGGCTTTTTATACTCAAGGACTTCGATTTCGCGATTGGTAGCCGTCACCTTGCTGATCGTATATCCGAGTTTACCCTGTAACGTTTCATTGTAATAGCGTTCCAAACCGGATTTGCCAATGACACCGATCTGGTCTACGGTAAAATCTTTTGCATTCTCTTTTTTGTTTGATCTGCCCGTATAGCCTACTATATGTGCTGCATATCTACCGTAAGGATAGTATCGTTTGGTTTCTGCCTCTATACTGATATCCCGATCCAGACTCAAGACTGGATAAGCGCGCATCATATCACGATAACGCACAAAATCAACCACCTTAATATATTTGTGGTTATAGGCTGAGCTATGCTTTTTATAGACTTTAAGCATCATTGTTTTGTTCAGATCAGGAAAGGTGTGCACCAATTTATCGGCAACAAGATTGAGCTGTTTGCCGCCCTGCTCCAAGTGTGGCTTGATCGAAATAGAGAAACCGATACGATTCATAGCCAGCAGCTTTCCGTCAATATCAATAATTTCACCCCTGATAGGTTTGACATAGAGTTTACGCTCAATATTTTTTTTGGCAAGCTCCTGATAATAGTAGGTCGACTTGATACTGATATGATAGAGCCTTACAATCATCGCCCCCCAAATCAGAAAAAACAGTAAAAAAATAATTTTATATCTCACAATAAAAACACCATAAAAATATCTACAATCAAAGAATAGAGAAGAAGCTGATCAATCACAATACTGGATGTTTCAAAAATGTAATCATATCCTAAAAGCAAAATCAAATAGAGCAAATCGATCAAAATAACCGAAAGAAGCGGAATGCAGTACTTGCACTTCTTGAGCACAAAAAGATGAGGATAGATCATGAGATAAAAAAGTATAATAGCCGAAATAGAGAGAAAGAGCGGCAGTGAGAGATTGGCCTCAAGATTAATGAGATAGATCAAACCGATTACAATAAAAGAGACTCTTGATTTATCGATCCCGACTACCAATACATAGCCCATAAATCCAATCATCAATGGCAAAAAGACATAAATGGAAATCAGCATAGGATAGAAGATAATAAAAGAAACAATGATCGACCAAAAAAGCATTGTCCAGAATGGACTTGTACGATTTTTTTTCATCCTGCTTTTCTGCTGATTTTGTAGACCATAGAGATCTCATTGCATACTGGAAAGTGAATACATTTGATACAGTCAGTCCAAATCTTGTGCTCAGGAATACTCTCTTTGCTGATTTCAAGAAAATTCATCTTCATAAAAAAATCAGGAAGATATGTCAGCACCAACACTTCTTGTGAGACACCCAGTTGCACTGCTTCATCCAGCATAGATTGCACAAGCTTCCGGCCGATCTGTTTGCCACGCTGCTTCCGGGAAACGATCAGGCTTCTGATCTCTGCAAGACGCGGAGAGTGGATATGCAATGCTGAATACCCAAGCAGCTCCTCCCCCTCTTTTGCCAAGACATAAGAGCGTATATTTGTGGCGACTTCATCGTTGCTACGCTTAAGAATCACACCCTCCTTGACTTCTTCTGTCACCAGTTCCTGCATCGCAGGAATATCATCAAGTCTGGCTTTTACCAATCTTACCATTCACGTTCACCAAATATAGATTCAAAAATATCTCGATGCACACTTTGAGCGCCACTCCGCTTGGTATTGGATAGCGTGATCGCTCCAGGAAATTCCCTTTTGAGCTTTGCGCGTTCTTTTTGATTGAGTTTGTCAATCTTGGTAAAAACGGTTACATATCTCTGGTCAGGCCTGATAAACTCTGAAATATAGTTCTTCACATCTTCATCGATCTGCGCCTGAGGATGCCTGGCATCACGCAAATGAATAAAAAGCCTGATAGAGATACGGTTTTGTATAAATTCGACCAGGTTTTTCTGCCATACCTCTTTGAGCGTTTTGGAGACTTTGGCATATCCAAATCCGGGAAGATCTACATAGCGAAGTGTATAATCCTCTTCGCTCCATCGGTACTTTATTTCAAAAAAATTGATCAGCTGCGTTTTTCCCGGCGTGGATGAGCTCTTTGCCAGCGCTTTCCGCTCTGTCAGTGCATTGATCGTTGAACTCTTGCCTACATTGGACCGCCCCAGGAACACAACTTCACTCATTGTGTCATCCAAAGAGTCACGGATACTCTGGGCAGATTTGACAAAACGTGCATCGATGACACGCAGTTGGCTCATTTTTTTGACTCTGTATCAAAGATAAATTTGATAGGCTTCTTACTGTTTCCTTTAACGTTGGCCTCATTCGTTATCGTATTGACAAAAATTGTATTTCCTTTGATATCTCTATTTTTAATAATATCATGTGCGATGGCGTCACCTGCCATGAGATATTTTCCGGTTTTAGGATAGTAGCTTACCTTGTCAGAGCTCCCTGTGTAGTGACTCTCTTCTCTGAATATTTCAAAAGTTGCTTTCCCGATCGCATCATACTGTATGGTTTCATTATTGTCATCAAAATAGACAATCAACTTATCACTGTGTATCCAGCTTTTATCTTGTTTTACCAGTACATCATCGATAAAAACTGCCTGCTTTTCCGAATCTTTGGCATAAAAATTTTTGGATGTGACCTCAACTTTTTCTGCATAGAGCAAAAAAGGCAACACCAAAAGAAGAACTATTTTTTCCATACACATACCTACTTTTTAGTTATTATAGCATCTCAAGCATAAGATTCCATCCATCGAACGATGCCCGCCTCTTAATCTTTGGTATAAAAAACTGCATCTACATTTTCTGCTATAGCAACTTCCTCGTTGATATCATACTTCAAGTTAGTGCCATGAATAATATTACCTCCGTTCGTATAGGCCACAAAGGGGCTTGTCACATAAAAAAGCTCACTTCTCTTGTCATAAAGCGCATGATCTGCTTCATAATAATAGCCATTATCCTGTAGCAGTGTAATATTGTCATCCAGATAGAACTTGTCATCAATAAATCTGCCATACTTTGACTTCAGCTCTTTGGCGGAGGCACCGATATAGGTGATCTCTCTCATTTTCAGTTCGCCTTTTTCTCTCACGGTGTAATCTGCATAGAGCCTGCTCTCCACCTCAGTGGCATTGATTTCAATGGTAACTGAGTCAAAAATCTCAAGCTCTTTGGCGGAAGCATTCAGCTTTGCTTTTTCGTTTTTGACTTTGATCAGATAAGAAACTCCCAGCATTATCAAAATCATGACGATAGCCATCCACTCAATCTTGAAATATTTACCCATTGCTTATCTCCACAAACTAAGAAACTTCTCTTCAAGTCCCTCTTTCTTTATCAGATACTCTATCATTTCACGCACTGCGCCGCTCCCTCCGTTTTGGGTTAAGATAACTGTAGCGACCCTATCCACATAAGGACTTGCATCACGCGGCACAAAGGAGATTTGTGCTGCCTCAAGCATACAGTAGTCATTCAAGTCGTCTCCGATAGCAGCTACATTTTCCATCGAAATATCCAGGGAGCGGATCAGCTCTTCGAGTTTTGTCAGCTTATCATCACAGCCTTGATAGTAGTGCTCTATATGCAGCTCTTTTGCCCGTCTCTTTACAATCTCTGAACTTCGCCCGGTAATGATCGCCACCTTCTTGCCCAGCCTCATCCAAGAGACAATTGCCAAACCATCCTTGACATTGAAAGCCTTGATCTCATCGCCATTTTCACTATATGTGATATGACTGTCTGTCATCGTACCATCAACATCCAGAACAATCAGCTCGATACTCACAAGACACCTTTTGTGCTGGGAATACCGGCATTTTTATTGGGAGTAGCTGCTCTGCGAAGCGACACTGCCAATGCCTTGAAGGCTGCTTCGATAATGTGATGCTTATTTTTTCCTCTGCTGCAGATCAGATGCAATGTCAACGGCATATTGAAAGCCAGTGCTCTGAAAAACTCCTCTACCAGTTCGACATCAAATGCTCCCACCTTTCCCTCTATCGGCAACTCAAAGACGAGAAATCCTCTGTTCGAGAGATCGATATCACATGTCACACTTGCCTCATCCATCACAACTGTCGCATTACCGAAACGCTCGATCTCCTGTACAGGATAGATGGCCTTTTTCAGTGCCTGTCCGATCACGATACCCACGTCCTCTACACTGTGGTGATCATCGATAAAGGTATCACCCTTGCATACGACCTCCATATCAATATGTGCATGCTTGGTGAACGCTTCGAGCATATGATCAAAAAATCCCACACCCGTATTGATTTTTGCTATACCTTTACCATAAAGATTCAGTTTGACACTGATCTGTGTCTCCTTTGTTTCTCTCACTGTTTCAATCATTTTTTCTCCATTTTAATTCCTGACAATAAAGGCACCCGGTAAATTGTTGCATGCCATAAAGTCTCTGGCTTCTTCCTCTGATCCAAAGCCCATCAGCCAAACACGATACAATGTATCGCCCTCTTCATCATACATTTTTTTCACAATCGGCTTGTATTTGGGATCCAATCGTGAATATCTTTCTCTGTATATCTCGGCTCCTTCCTTGCGTTTGAATGCACCCACCTGGATACCAAAGTTGGTCAACATAACCACCTGTTTGGCTTTTGGCAATCTCCTTGCTGCAGCATGAGGCTGCACCTTTCCGGCAAAACCAAGTACTTCTATCTGGACTTTGGCAATACCCATACGATCAAGTCCAATTTTTTTGCCTGCAGCATAACTACAGTCAATAATCCTTCCCTTGACAAATGGTCCACGATCGTTGATCCGGACGATCGTGCTTTTTCCATTTTGAAGATTGGAGACTCTGACCATCGTGTTCATCGGCCACGTTTTATGTGCAGCGGTCTGTGCATGCATATTATATCGTTCTCCATTGCTTGTTGATTTGCCATGAAAATTGGGACCATACCAACTGGATATACCCCTCATCTTTTGCCCCAGTCTTACATAGGAAGGCTTATACGTTTTGCCATAAACACAATAGGTTCGCATCGTCGCTGGCGTGCCTTTTTTATATCTTTTTTTGGAAGTACATCCCGCAAGCCCTATCATCACTATCAAGGAGACTAACAAAATTAGCGTTATTTTTCGTTGTTTCAGCATCCCAAAACCCTTTCTTGCCCATTGCATTATTGTATTAAGATGTGTGCACATCAGCCATTCTGTTTGGAAAATTTTTCAAATACCTTTTGTGTGACAGGAATGACCAGTACTTCTCCCTTCTTGATCTTCTTCTTTTTGACGGGATTATAGACAAGAATCTCTTCAATGCTTGTACGATATTTATCAGCAATCCTTTTCAGTGTTTCACCTGTTCGGACTACGTGTGAAAGATAGTGTGTTTTTGAGTATTTTCTGAGCTCTTTCTGTAAAATATAGATCGCGTAAAAATCAACCACTTTGTCATTGGGTATATTGATTTTATACGAGGGTAACTTTACCGGTACTTTTCCGTTTTTGAAATGGTGATTGAGTTTCAACAGATCTTTGGGCTTCATCTTGATGATCTCAGCGATTCTATCCAGGCTCTCACCCGGCTCTACTTCTACCTGTACGATATTCTCTCCATAGAGCTGTGTAACTGCATTGCCCATCCGGTCAAAGCCCAATGAGACATTCTCTCCCACCATAGCAACCATAAGAATCTTTTTGACATAGTTTCGGGTCTCTTTGGGGATATAATTGGCCTTTTCCCGCATCAGGACTGACAGGTCGTCGGTACCTGCTCTTTTGATTCCTCTCGCAAGCCTTCCTTCTCCGCAATTATATGCCATCATCACCAGATACCACTTACCAAAATCCTTATAGAGCTTATGCATATAGTTCATCGCTGCACTGGTAGCCAATATCGGATCAAGTCGCTCGTCAAAATCAGAGTTGACACTCAAGTCATACTGCTTTGCGGTTGCTTTCATAAATTGCCAGATTCCCACTGCGCTTTTACAAGAGACACAATCGGTACTGAAGCCTGATTCTATCATCGACATGTAAACAAACAAGTCAGAAAGACCATCTTGAATCAGCATGCTTTTAAAGGTGGGGATCAGGTGACCGCCCCGCTTGAGGGAATTTTTATAAAAATTTTTGTATCGTTTTTCATTTTTTGTAAGAAATGCAGTGAAAGATTTATTATAGATATAGTCATGATCGACATCGAACTCTTCAAATACATAACTATAACTGGGATACTTGTCAGTCAGAGGCATAGCCCAGGATGAAACAGCAAATACTATTATCAATAAAATATGCCTCACACCAATCCTTTCTCTCTTTTTTGTATTATTATAGCCAAAAAAGTCCTATTAATGAAAAGCAGTAGGCAACAATGCTTTTTTCAAACCTTTTTATGTTACTATTCGCAAATACTTATTTTATGGAGAAATCATATGGATATTACCAAAATCGGCCACGGCAAAAACCCCGATGCAGTCAAAGCGATCATTGAAGTACCGCTTAACTCAAATATAAAATTTGAAATCGACAAAGAATCTGGAGCAGTTGAAGTCGACAGAGTCCTCTACTCTGCTGTACACTACCCTGCAAACTATGGATTTGTAGCCAATACACTGTCTGATGATGGTGATCCGGCAGATATCCTGGTCCTTTGCGACTATGCACTGCAGTCGGGGTCATTTATCAAGTGTCGTCTTGTCGGTGTCTTGATGACAGAGGATGAGAGCGGTGGAGACGAAAAGCTCATCGCAGTTCCTACAGAGAAGATAGATCCTACCTATAAAGATATTAAAGATATTGGTGACGTGCCCGAACATACGCTCAACCGTATCAAGAATTTTTTTGAAACCTATAAAATGCTTGAGCCTAACAAGTGGGTTAAAGTCTCCGGATTCAAAGACAAAGCCGCAGCTACCGAGATCCTTGATAAAGCGATCAAAAACTATAAAGCATAGTCTTCTCACTGCGCCTCTCCTTCAGGAAGGGGCTCTTTTATCGCCACAACATTTTATCCAAACACTTAGCCTAACTTTGCCATCCATTTCCCCCCAAAGTCCACCCTCCCGCTATTTGAAACACCTCTAAAAAAACAACCTGCACTACATCTTCTGATTATTGATACACTTTGGTAACCGCTCCTGCTCTGTGAGATAGTCCCAATGCATCAACTATCTCCTTTGCTCTCTCATCTAAAAGGGAACTCTTTCTAAGATACAGCACCCTGCCGTCTTTTACCTTAGCGACCGTGGTTGTTCTGATTTGGGTGGAGAGTTTCTCTCTTATAGTGTTCCAGCTATCATTGATCCCTTTTGATCTAAGTTTATATCTGATGGTATGAATGAGGGTGTAGGCAATAAGGGTAATAAACAAATGCCCATCTACCCTTTGTCCTGTTCTATGATAGATGGGACGAAGCCCCAGTTCACTTTTGAGTGTCCGAAAGACTGCCTCCAGGTCTGTCAGGGTTGTGTAAGTACGCCACAGACTCTTCTCATCCATTGTAGTATTATTCGTTCGCAGACAATAGACACCATTCATCGCACTCTTATCATCCGTGCCTCTCTTCTCTTTGTAACTTACCGATAGAGCATTGGATGAGTCGGGATCTTTTTTAACAGTGACGGTATAGTATTTGGCAATGGAGGCGTAATCGCTTTTGAGTGCACCTACCTTTTGCAATACCTTCTCGTAGTTTTTTGTCCGTCTTGGTATGCCGAGCCCTTCACCCAGATAATCCAGTGCCCGGGTGAATTTACTTTGCGCTCTCTGCTGCATAGAATCTTCTTTGAGTTCTCTTGGTTTGGAGTGACAATATAACTCTATCTCTTCTATATTATCCTCTTCATCTTTTATCTCAACCCTTTGGGCTCTTACGATGACATTGTCCTTCTTGTCTGTTTTTACCTCCACCGCTTTGACCGGGTCAAACTGTTTCTCCCTTTTTCTACTGACGACCAGATAGTCATAACCATTCTCTTTGAGATAGTCTATATTCTCCTGTGAAGCGATACCGGCATCCATTACCACCAGAGAGCTTTTGCGGGTGCCGGGGAGGGTTGGGTGCTTGTCGTTGCTGCCAGGGGTATGATCGGTATTGTTTGATGGCACACGCAAAGTATCAATCATCTCTTTGAGTGTAGAGGGTTCGGAGATATTGCCCTCAAAGATGGTACTTTTTTTGATAAAACCGCTGCCCTCAAGTACGACTGCCAATGTCACAAGCTTTGCATCACTTCGCTTCTCCTTGCTTCTGCCCCTGGCTGCTTTTTCTATTTTTTTGGCATCCCCTTCAAAGTAGGTATTGGTCAAATCATACAGTGTAATAGCCTCATCATAGTCAAAGAGTTGCTTTGATCTGTTATGGAGGTGCTGTTCTATGGCTTCTTTATTCGTAAGAAAAGTATCCGCTATACGATAGAGGGAGTTATCTGATAGCGTGTTGTAATCACACCCATACAGTTCACCTGCACCACTTGTATATCTGAGCCAATCGATACTTTTGGCTTCACTGCCGGGATGACAGGCTTTGGCAATGAGGATACCTATGGCGCTGTTGATCTGTGTGGTGGTAAATCCAAGAGATGCAAAGCGTGCTTCAAGCTGCAGTTCTTTGATAGTCTCATAGACAATATGCTCACATCCTATAGATCTGGGATTGATCTGTTCTATGGCGTTGACATCGATACTTTGGTACGCCTCATCCCTGCTTGTCTCCGTGCTCTTTACTCCACTAACCGATATCAGCTGCAGTGCATACTGCTGTGCCAGCGATTCAAGTTCTTTGTCTGTCTCAAAGAGCGATTCTCTTCTTTTTATGATATCTTCGATTCTATTTGAGAGTATGGACCACTTCTCTTTATCTACATTGAAATCGGAACCTAAATTGATCAGGACTCTCTGTCTTACTTTGTCGCCTACTCTGTATGATTCTACCAGTCTGTAGGTATAATATTTTTCAGTATCGTATTTTTTATTTTTAGAGACGGTTCTTCTAATAAACATTAAAGAGCCTTCGTATTGGTTTAGTGATAATTATACCTCAATATAAACCCATTGTCAAGCCTTAAGGTTAATTCGGTCACTACATTAGGACTATCTAAATTGATACTCGTATTTACGGGGTTAGGTGCTGTGAAAGTGGGTAAAAAAGGTTGTATTTAAGCCAAGGTTCAGTTTGGATGGCAAAGTTGGGTTATGAACTCTTCACAAAAACATAATATATGAGAGATAGATCAATGCCACAAAATATCGCAACACAGGGTTAGAGGATGGTCTGTGCGTGCTGTTGCCAAGATCCCCATCTTTGACTATCGTATACTTCTTTTTCTGGGGTAATTTCAGGAGCTTACAGAAATCAAGCAGAAAATATCCCACCGTGATGCAAATGCTCGATCACATTCACAACAACCTACAGGAGAAGAGTATCAAACATCTGCTCGATGAGTGGGCGAGAAAGCTGCACAATTGTATCTTCAGTTACACCAATGCTATCAAAGACAGGAGAACAGTGATCTATGGTGTTTTTGTCCGGCACACCCTCAAGTATGCTGTAGAGATCAAAGGCAACAGGATCGTGCAGACGCTAGGGGTTTCCAATAGCGGTATTGGGGCTGAAGATAGAGAAGTAATAGATCGGTGGTTTCTGGATGTGTATTTGAGGGGGTGGATTGAGCCTTTTTTATTAAAATAAGGTACAATAAAATATGAAATTTGAATGGGATGCGGCTAAAGAAAAGTTCAATATCAAGAAACTTCTGAAGTGTCAGGCACTTGCTCTATACTCAAAAACATTGGAGAGGGAGTCTCTTCTTTAATTTTAATAAAACCTAATGATGTATAAAATGTAACAGCATCTTTTTCTGCCAAAAGATAGATACCTGCACAGCCCGCAAGTTCTGAAATTTCTGCTACTTTTAACATGGCATCACGCAACAGTCTTTTTCCCAAGCCTTGCCCCTGAAGGTTTTTATCTACAGCCAACATGCCTAATTTTACCACAGGAACAACAGGAGGAAGAGCAGAAGGTTTATGCTCTGTTTCAAATATATCTCTGGCTATAGAAAATGCATCTAAGGTATAAAAGCCTGAAAAAGTATCGTCTCTCAGAAGTACATAGGCTTGACTTAAATGTTTTTTTACACGCTTTTTGAGGGATTTGTGTACGAAAGTATTGATCATATCATTATTACAATCAAATATTTTTATACTTTTATAACTGCCTGAAGTATTAAATTTTACAAGCCGATACTTAGTCATCAAAACCTTCCAGATTCATCAACTCTTTAAGCGCCTTTGTAGGCTTTTTTGGTGAAGCAATATTTCTTTCAAAATATTTCCACTCCCCTTTCGAGAGTATCAGCATATTATCTTCTTTGATGACATCTTTAGCTCTTTGGGTTGCAGTAGAAATAAGAAAAGAACTCAGATCCATACCTAAAGAGTTTGCAGCTTCTTGCAATAGTGCCTTAATATCTTTAGATGTTTTAAATTCTATACGGGCATCTTTCAAATCCATTGTTGCTAACATATTTTATCCTTATACGGGTGTTGTACGGATATTATACAGTTTTATGATAAAAATGTCAATTTTTGGCTTGATGGCTGTTTGACAGCCAAGTACAAGAAGGTATATTTTTTATCTGCCTGACAGATACTTTACGGGATAATATCAAAAGCTGTGAATAAGGATAGAGCTACCGATGCGCTATCTCCTCATCCTCTACAATCCCTACTATCAAAAAGATGTTATCGATCAACACCTTTCGGTACTGCTGGATCAGGAATCGAGCCAGAGTGCGCAGGTGGTATTTGGCAAGATCCGTTCAAAACTGCGTGACTATGAGCATCCTTTCGCCCAAAGTCTTAATGCTATTTACAACAGTGTCAACGAAGAGAATTATCTACAGCTTTTTCTCACAGACTCCATCAGTGGGGACGATTTCACCCGTAGTTTCATCAACTCTTCCAATCAGCTTTCGTTTGGCACGTGATTGTTTCTTTTCCTTATCCAAGAATGAGACAGACTCATACGCATAGGTAATCCCCGAACGCTTGGATTTATCGGTAAAATGGTGTGTTCAGCGGGTTTTAGTGTTTTGGATCGTTAGGTGTTTCGGGAATGCAGGATTTAATATGTTATTGCTTGCTGAATGAATACTGTCTATGGGTTGCCCCTGCTACTTCCGGACGAGAGCCCGGAGTAGCAGACAGCGTGTCAGTCCTCTTCGCCTTTGGCTGCTTTTTCCATCATGCTGTACATTCCGGTTCTCACCTCATTGGCAAGCTTCAACAGCTCTGGTTCAAGTGTTCGTCCACCATTGATCATAAGATCCAGACTCATGGTGTAGATCCAGACTTCACCATTTGGACTCTCTACGATTCCCAGCCTGCAAGGCATAAAACCTATAAACTCAGGAGAGTGCGCCAGAAACACTTTGGCAATCGTAGGAGAGCAGTAGGATCTGATTCTTACATAGGGCTGATAAACGCCCTTGTCATCTTTTTCACCTCTGGACATGAGCTTCGTGTCAACCATTGCCAAACCATGCTCTTCGCCCACTTCATCCATAATCTCAAGTGCATTAAGGATCGCTTCTTTTTTCGTCATACCTTCAGGTATGATCAACTTCTCTTTAATAATCATCCCTTTTGCAGGGTCACCAGTTGTCAACACTTTGTCGAACATATTCATATAAAGACCCATAGCTTTAGGGTCCAATTTTGCCATTTGACTAGCGCGTGCTCCAAGATCAAATGCAACATATGCGTATGCAAAACCGATCACAACAATCGTCCCTATAAGCGTCAGTATACCCTTTAAAAATCTCATGCTTATCCTTTAAAATTAATATACGCTATTATAAATTGAACTTGCTTTAACTATACTTTTCTATAAGTAGTTTTAATATAATTTTTCTATTGGGGTACTAATTTTAACAGTACAGCCAGAAAGTGCTTGTCTGCTAATTGAACTCTTTTTCTCTCAAGGTAAGATAATTGCTGACACCATCAGCGATACCTTTGGCAATGCGCTCCTGATAGTCAGGGTTATAGAGTCGTCGGCGTTCGATCGGATTGGTGATATAGCCTACTTCTACAAGGATTGACGGCATCTGTGCACCGACCAGTACCCAGAAAGGAGCTGGCTTAACACCACCATTCCTGACGCCTTTATATTTTTGCCTGAGATGCTTTAGTATCTGCTTTTGTACATCAATAGCCAACTTGTGCGAAAGTTCAATTTTGGGGCCGGAAAGAACAGATTTCAGGATCACATTTTTGCTGAGATGATCATTCTTGTCAAGAACAACACTATTCTCTTTTGCAGCAATTCTCTGTGCTTTGGCACTTCTTGTCAACTGCAAAAAGTATGTCTCTACACCATACGCTTTCCCAAATCTTCTTCTATTTGCGACGGCGTTGGCATGTATAGAGACAAATATATCTGCCTTTTTTTGATTCGCAAAATGGGTACGATGTCTCAGCTTAACGAAGCGATCTGCAGATCGTGTCATCTTGACCCTGAATCCCCTCTTTTTCAATTGCCTTTCAACCCGTTTTGCAATTTTGAGTACCAGTCTCTTCTCATAATAACGCTTTGCTCCGATGGCACCGCTATCGTGCCCGCCATGTCCCGCATCAACCACTATTGTATAACTTCGTCTCGGACCAGAGGAGCCCAGGGTCAAAAAGGAGGAGAAAACGGAGGGCTCTTCTTCTATATCTTCTCTGATTGGCGGAGCTTTTTCCGCCACTTCTGGTGCCCTTCTCACTCTCTTGGCAGGAACCTTTTTGACTTTTTTCGGATACGTTTTCATCTCGGATCTACTCGTTCCATTTTTGGGAAGTGGGATCCTGTAAAGAGTACGTAAAGCCATAGGCTGATATCCTCTGCAACGATAACTGCTCTCTGTCTCGATGACAATTCGAACCGTATCCCTTTTGTATTGTGCAACACGAAAAGATCGAACCCCCTTTGCAGAAAGACCGGATGCAATTTTTCGATTTGACAGACGGGCATTTTTGATGTCTATCACTTGTCTATGCGGATTTTCCAGTGTCATGTGGTGGATGTCACTGCTATCCAGCCAGGCGCTGAAGTGCAGGTTGAGTTCATGGTGTTTGATCTCTATGCTCTTGAGCGTATTATTGGCTGAAAAAAGTGTGGTACAGAGTACTGCCCACAATAGCCATATGGAAAAGTGCTTCACAATGGTTTACGATTCACCATGAATGAGTTTATATAGAAGTTCTTTGACTGTAATGATCTCCTTGAGCCTATAACCATTTGCTCCCGTGAAGAAAAGTCCGGACTCAATATTGCCGTCATAAGCGTCACTCAGTCTGTCAGCGATACAGTATCCCACTATTTTTGCTTCAACACCACGATGACATGGTGCTACACAATTCGAAATACACGCAATTTTCGGTGCAGTCTTCTCCTCGATCATCTCCTGAAGATGCGTTTTGACGCCGCGTGCAGGATATCCTACCGGTGACTTAAGCAGCTTGATATCCTCCTCTTTGGCATCGAGGATTACCTGCTTGAAATTTTCATGTGCATCACATTCGACTGTTCCGATAAAGCGTGTTCCCATTTGCACGGCAGAAGCACCCAACTCCATCATCTTGACGATATCACTATGATCCCAGATACCGCCTGCAGCAATGACCGGTATATCTCCCCAATTCTTCGCCTCTTCCACGACGGGTGGGAGGATCTCTTCGAGCTGATTCTCAGGCAGAAAACACTCATCATACTTGAAACCCTGATGTCCTCCGCTCAGTGGCCCTTCGACAATCACCGCATCGGGTAGACGGTTGTGTGTCTTTTTCCAGCGGCGGCAAATAATGCGAAGCGCTTTGGCTGTCGAAACGATCGGGATCAAAGCGACATCTGGATACTCTTTGGTCGCTTCTGGCATCGTCAGTGGCAGTCCTGCACCAGTAATGATCATATCTGCACCCGCCTCACAGGCATCTTTGACGATTCGGTTATAGTCACTAGAAGCATAAAGTACGTTACAGGCCAGTGGCTTGTCGCCACAAATTTTGCGTGCATTGTCAAAAATGATCTTTAAGACTTTAGCTGAATAAAAGTTCTCAGCTTCGTATGGGCGCCCCTCTTTCATGACCTTTTCCGTATAATCACGATTGTGATAAATTCCCGTACCCACTGAGCTTATTACGCCCAGTGCTCCTTGGCTGCTTACGGTTCCAGCTAACTGATCCCAGGAGACACCCACGCCCATTCCTCCCTGTATAATAGGGATATCGATTGTATATTTGCCAATCTTAACCGCTTTAAATGCCACTACTTCACCTTCACTCTTGCAAATTTTCTCTTTCCTACCTGCAGGATATACTCACCCTCTACCAATTTCAACTGCTCATCAGCAATCTTTTCCTGATCGATACGCACTGCACCCTGCCTGATATCTCGTCTTGCCTGCGATGTCGAAGGTTCGATTTTGACATCTACCAATGCTTTGCATATCCAACTTCCCTTCTCTATCTCATAGGTTTCGATATCACTTGGCAGCTGATTTGCCTTAAAGATATTATCGAACTCCCTTTTTGCTATCTTAGCAGACTCTTCATTATAAAACCGTGCGGTGATCTCCAGGGCCAGTTCCTCCTTGGCTTTCTTGGGGTGAAGGGTACCACTTGATACTGCTTCTCTCATCGCTGCTATCTCATCTAAAGTGTGTGTGCTGAGCAATTCATAATAACGCCACATCAGTTCGTCTGATATCGAAAGCACCTTGGCATATATCTCCTTGGCAGGCTCAGTGATACCGATGAAGTTTTTCAGTGACTTACTCATCTTTTGTACGCCATCCAGTCCTTCGAGGATCGGCATCATCAGGACCGCCTGCTCTTTGCCTACGTCATAAGATCGCTGCAGATGCCGACCCATCAGAAGATTGAATTTCTGATCCGTACCTCCCACTTCGATGTCACTTTTCAACTCGACACTGTCATAGCCCTGAAGCAGTGGGTAGAGAAATTCAGAAATAGAAATATTTTGTCCTGCTTTATAACGCTTCTCAAAATCATCCCGCTCCAGCATTCTTGCTACACTGAAAAGTGTTGTCAGGGCAATAATCCCATCCGCTCCCAGTGCTTCAAGCCAGCTCGAATTGAAAACGACATAGGTTTTTTCAGGATCAAGAATCTTAAAAACTTGTTCCTGGTAGCTTTTTGCATTTTCCAGTACTGTTTCCCGATCAAGTCTTTTGCGTGTCTCGCTTTTACCTGTCGGATCCCCAATCATCGCTGTGAAGTCACCGATCAACAGCTGCACTTCGGCACCATATTTTTGAAAGATGGCCAGCTTTTGGAGCAGGACAGTATGGCCCAGATGAAGATCAGCCGCTGTAGGATCAAATCCTACCTTGACCTTGTAGCCCTGGCCCTCATCTATATAGCGTTTGACCAGTTTTTCGATCTGTTCCAACCCGATGATCTCTGCTGTCCCCCTGCTGATCTCATCCATTGCCTGCTGTATCATTCTTCTACCTCTCGTTATTGATTGTATGCATCATCAAGACTGATAATCTCTACCAGTTTGAATTTTTGTGAAATTCGTTGCTGCAAAATATTCTTTTTAGTTTCCGAACTCTCTACTTCGATTTGGCAATATTCGGCACTCTCGCTGTCCTTGATTCCCAGTTCGATACTGGTGACATTCAGATCCATATTTGAAAGCTTGGCCAAGATCTCTGCCAGTGCACCTTTACGGTTGTAAAGACTAATGATCAATCGGTACTTTGCCATCTTGCTGTTCTTCCATGTCACGTAGATCATCGGCTCTTGATTGACGATACTCCGGTAGGCCTGACGACACAATTTGTGGTGTATAATAGCCTTGTTATCCTTATAAAAAGCTACGATCTGGTCCCCTACTTTGGGATGGCAACAATAATCAAACTCTACACCGTCAAAATGCTTGTTCGCATAAAACACGAAGTGATCGAGCTCTTTCGTGTAGGGTTTTTTGTAGCCCCGCTTCATCAACTGCCAGAAGCGCACCTGCTTCTTGCCTAAATAGTTAGCAATCTTGTGAATCACTTCTTTGTAATAATTTAATTGATTAGGTAACTTATGGAGGCTCTGAGAGAGCCCAAGCTCATCGATGACCCGTTCAATTCCCCGGACATCGTGATCGAGCAGTGTCGCAAGGATATTATAGGCACTCAGCTCATCGCACTCTTTGATGCGGGCACGACAACGGCTCCGTATTGCCTCTTTGGCACGAGAGGTCTTGACCGTATCGATCCAGGAGCAGTGCAATCTGGATTCACCATCTGTCAAAATATTGACAATATCACCATTTTTCAATATTGTCAGGAGTGAGGACTTGTGCTTGTTGATCAGCGCACTGCTTGCCATCTCTCCAATCTCAGAATGGATCGCATAGGCAAAATCCAATGCCACAGAGTTTTTGGGCAATGTATAATAATCTCCCTTGGGTGAAAAAACGGCAATATCTTCACTGAAAAGATCGCTTTTGGCCAATTCATAGAACTCTTCTACTGATTCACTCTGATAATTGAGCCCCTCAAGCCAGTCTAGATGGACCTGCGAAGTTCCCTCTTTGTATTTCCAATGGGCAGCGATACCATACTCTGCAAGCTTATGCATCTCCACAGTCCGTATCTGTGATTCCACGATACCGTTATCACAAAAAAGAGTAGTATGGATTGTTTGGTAACCATTCTCTTTGGGAAGTGCCACATAATCTTTGAAGCGGGAGATCAGAGGCGTAAACCCGAGATGAAGCAAGCCCAAAACACGATAGCACTGGATCGGCTCATCCACGATGATGCGGATCGCCAGCAGATCGAGGACCTCTTCGATGGTGATCCCTTTGCGATGCATTTTGAGATAGATTGAATAGTAGTGCTTGACACGACCGAAAATTTCAAAATCATCCCGATGGAAACCATCCGTATGCATTACTTTTGTCACTTTTTGAATCATTGCATTGAGCTTGAACTGTAGATTTTGTTTGTTTGATTTGATATAACTGTCGATCTTCGCATAGTCATCGGGATAAATATAGTAAAAACTGAGGTCTTCCAGAGCGTTTTTCAGTCGCGAAATGCCAAGACGGTGCGCGATCGGTGCATAGACCACCAGCGTCTCTTCGGCGATTCGTTTTTGTTTGGATGACGAAAGCGCATCAAGGGTCAACATGTTGTGTAGCCTATCGCAGAGTTTGATCACCAAAACACGGACATCTTTGATCGATGCGATCAGCATCTTCCTGAAACTCAGTGCTGAATTGACCAATCGGGCACCGGAACCTGAGGGGATCAGCTTTTCATCCCGTATCTCTACAATCTTGGTCAATCCCCCGACGATATGCGCGATATCGCCTTCAAACATTTCCTCAATATCTTCAATCGTATAGTCGGTATCTTCGACGACATCATGCAGCAGTGCCGACGCAACCATGGTTTCATCTCTGCTGACATAAGCGGTAATAGCAGCAACAAGAATAGGATGAATAACATAGGGTTCGCCACTCTTACGATTTTGCCCTTCATGGGCTTTCAGGGCAAGATCAAATGCTTTGTGAACACTATTTGACTGGGGGGTATGTGTATCAAAAAGGAGTCTTTTAGCCTCTTCGACAGTATGGATCCTTTTTATCGTTTCTAAAAAAGCATCCAAAGGAGTTTAGCTCTCCAGGCTGACCGATAATTTGCCTTCAGCGATTTCGAGAAGGGCGATATCAGTATATTTAAGATTTTTCTGCTCATAATCAACCAGAGCTTGTGCACCGCGTGCAAGCTCTTCTGCTCTTTTTCCTACCGCACTTGCGAGAAGATATCGATCAAAATTTACATTTTTCAATGCTTTGGCCGTAAGTTGTTCTACTCTCATTTTTTTCCTTCTCGGGACTGCTTCCCTATAATAATTATTCTACGATCGAGCAAAGCGTGGTATCGCCATTGATAATGGCGAGAAGGTTTCCTTTGTCGAACATATTGCAAACGATGATCGGCAGTTTATTCTCTTTTGCCAGCGCAATAGAGGTATCATCCATCACCTTGATATCATCTTCCATAGCCTGATCATACGTAAGCTTATCCAGCTTCACCGCATCGTCATACTTGTTGGGATCTCTGGTGTAGACACCATCCACTTTTGTTGCCTTGATAATCATCTCGGCATTGATCTCAGAGGCCCTCAGGGTTGCAGCAGTATCTGTCGTGAAGTAGGGATTACCTGTTCCACCGGCAAAAACAACTACGCGCCCTTTTTCAAGATGCCTTCGTGCCCGTCTGATGATAAATGATTCACCAATCTCATGCATATCAATAGCAGATTGCAAGCGAGCCTCAAGTCCTATATTCTCCAGTGCTTCCTGAATCGCCACACCATTGATGACAGTTGCCAGCATTCCCATATAGTCACCGCTGGTTCGATTGATGATGCCATCGGCCGCAGCACTGACACCGCGGATGATATTTCCGCCCCCGACTACCACAGCCACCTCTATACCATTTTTAACCAATACGCTGATCTCATCAGCAATAAACTTCAAAATTTTTGTATCAATTCCATGACCTTTATCTCCAGCCAATGCTTCGCCGGAAAATTTGACCAATACTCTTCGTACCATCAGATAGCACCTCCAATATTTACGCGATTATATCCAAAAGTGGTTTAGAGAGGGTTAAAGCCGAAACTTGGCTAGAGCTTTATCAGTTTCACGGGATTGATATGCTTTGAATTCTTTGTCACCTCAAACATCAGTTTACGTGAAACCCTGCCGATCACATATCCTTTCTTGATTCTGGTTCCTTTTCGTATATTGGGTGCGATCTTCGATAGCCCGGCATAAACCGTGTGCATCCTCCCACTATGAGACACGACGACTACTTTTCCCAGCATAGAACTGGAACCGGAAAAGACCACTTTTCCATTGAGTATATTGTGGACTTTGGCATTACGTGCAGGAGCTTTCAGGGTAATCGATTCATTAAATATCTTGATCTTATAAATGGGATCAATGTAGGCACCGAAGCCCTTTACGACTTTTGCTCCCTGTATAGGCGATATCGTCTTCGTCCCATGATAGGTATATATTTTACTTTTTTTATATGAAGAGCCTAGTTTCTTTCTTTTTTTGCGACTCTTGCTTGGCTTGGCTTTGGCTGTATAGACAACCTTTTCTCCCTTTTTTCTGGCTTCATCCCTGGCCCGTCTGCGCCTCTCCCGCTCTTCTCTTTTTCTCTTTTTCTCAACGAGCATGGCAGCCTTCTGTTCTGCAGCAATCCTGCGCTCTTCTTCCACCTCTTTTTTGCGGAGAATATTCAAATCTGCCAGTGTCGAACGCAGTGCGTTCTGTTGGTCCATCGTTCTTTGCAGTTTTTTTCTGTACTGCTCTTCACTGGCTTCCAGTCTGCTGGTCAACTTCTGCTTTGCCGCTCTCTGTTTTTGATACTCATTTCTCTGTTTTTGTATTTGATTGATTCTTTTTTTGACACTTGATCTTTTTGTATAAATCTTTCTTTTTTGAGCCTTGTTTTGATCGATCTGCTTTTTGAGTTTTGCCAACGCTTTGGTATTTTGCTTTTTGAGAAGCCTATAAGCCTCTTTCATAACGATCGATTCTCTGGTAGGCTCATGTGATTGACTCATAGCATAGATAATACTGGACTGGTTGGCAAGCACCTCGACAAATATTTGATTTTTTTCTTTGATCTTTTGACTGATCCGACTGAGATTGTGGTCATATCCAGTCAAAGTTTTTTTCAATGCTTGATAATCTGCACTGCTTTGGCTATATTTTTGACTTAGCACTTCCAACTTTTGGTTGAGTACCTGATTTTCAAGCTTGGCTTTTTTTATCTCTTTAGCGATCTTATCAAGCTGCTCACTCGTTTTTTTCTGTTCCTTTTTTCTCGCCTTCAGATTTTTTTCAGAAAGCTTGATTTTTTTGACAGTTGAATCTGCAGAGAATACTGATAGTGTCAAAAGAAGAAGCGCTAAAAGGATGCTGATCTTTTTCATCAGGCTACTCCTTCTTGCTGCCAAAAACGACAAAATAGACAGAAATGATGACAATCAGCAGGGATATTCCAAGCAAAACAACCAAGTCACTGGATTGAAACAGAAGACTTTTCTTCTGCATCAAGATATCAATATGGCTCTCCTTTGCCCACTGATATTTCAACGCCATAAAGATTGCACTGGTCAGAAATGTTGATATGATCGCATCGATAATTGCTACACGAAACAGCACGCCGCTTCTCAGCATCATGGGAGCCCCGAAAATCTCCATCACTTTCATGCGCTCCTTATGTTCATATTTCCATATTTCCATCTGCTTGACGATCAGAAAAAAACTAACCAACCCCATAAAACCGATAAAGGCCTTGAGCGTAAACTTGATAAAACTGAAGAGTTTGTAGCTGCTTGTATAGCTGCTCCCAAATGTTTCTACTCTCCTGACATTCTCACTTTTTTCCAAGTCTTTTTTGATCGTCCTGAGGGCCGAACTCTGCATATAACTATCCAGCTTCACATTGTAGAAATAAGGCAGCGCTTTGAGTATCTCCCTGCTGTCTTCCTGGTTGATACCCTTGGATATCTGCTCCGCAAGCACATTTCTATCTACCTCTTCACTGCGGTCAATATGCTTGTTCAAGCTTCTAAAATCATCCAGGTCCAATGCTTTTTTGGTGACCACAAACATCGAATACCCTTCCTTGAGTCTTTTTTCGTAATTATCAGTTGTTCGATCAAAGACTAGAAAAAACTCCACACCCAAAAGAATAGCCATCATCGGAAGAATAAAGGTAAGGTGATATTTAATGAACTTCATAAACACCCTTGCTCTCAATGATAAAATGGCGATAGGGATTGCTGAAAGTAGAGGGGATCTTGTGTGTCACGACCAAGACCGTTGTCTTGAGCTGTTCACAGGCATTTTCCATCAAATCCCAGATGACATTGGAGGAATATTCATCGAGATTTCCCGTCGGCTCATCTGCCAGGATCAAAAAGGGATTTTTTGCCAACGCACGTGCGACACCCACGCGCTGCTGCTCACCACCGCTCAACTCCAAGGGATAGCGATCCTTAAGGTCGGTAAGCTTAACATGCTTCAGGAGCCGCTCTGACTGTGCTTCCTGTACATCGACAGAGTACCCGGCGATCATCAGAGGTAGTACAACATTCTTTTTGACGGTCCACTCATTGATCAATTTATAATCCTGAAAGATGATCCCCAAATGTGTCCTGAGATCCTGAAGTTTCCTGCTTCCTATTCTCCTCATATCAAGGCCACCGATGATCAAACTACCCTGTGTCGGATCGAGCTGCCCGTAGAGCGACTTCAGCAGTGTTGATTTGCCGCTGCCGCTGGGGCCTGTTATGAAGACAAATTCACTTTTTTTGATAGAAAAACTCGCATCTCTGATAATCTCAGTATCCCCGTATGACAACGTAAGATTTGATGCATCAATGACGAAATTATTAGACATGTAAATACTCCACAATTTTCTGGTGTGCCTGTTGGTTGACGCTTGTTTTGACCGGTGTTGATGCATAATATCGGCACATCTCTTTATCAACCGAAATATATTTATGCTCAGGCCTGTCAAAACTCCCAAAAGCACATTTAAGAAGCAGTCTGCTCTCTCCTATCCTGTATATCTTCTCAAAATGCACAAAATAGCCCTCTTCGATAATGGCTTTGGGCGGCAGACGATCTTCAAGCCCCGCCCGATAGCCACAATCCGAAAATGAGAAGTCAATCTCAAGTGACTTTTCCTCAGAGTGCTCCCGGGAAGTCACTTGGACTTCATAGATATCTTTCTCCTGCCGTTTCCATCGTGCTTCATACTTGCTCGTCACGGTAGGATCGATATTCTTTTCGATGCAAACTTCCGCTTGAGGAAGCGCAAAAAAGAGTTCCATACTATACCAAAAGTATTTTTCACTGTCTGTGCGAAGCTCCAGTCGTCCCCCCCGAGCCAATACCCGCAATGACTCTTCTGTAAAACTGGGGCTAATCACTCTGCGATGCGGCTTTTTGTCCCAGGGTACAGGGAAGTGAACAAAGATCTTTTCGCAGCTGTTGGATGGCAGCATCTCCAGAAAAAGACGGGCATCATAATTGACCACCCAGATATTTTTCAAGCCCTGCAGCTCGATCTGCCGCAGTACCTGCTGTGCGGATGGTGTATGGATCTCGATACCGATATGGAGTCTTTCGGGATGCTTTTTCGCCTGATAGAGCAGATGTCTCCCGCTCCCGAAGCCAACCTCAACCGCCATCGTCTCAAAAGGATACGCTATCGATTCAAAATCTTTGATCTTTTTGAAAGCCTGTGAAGCCAGCGGCGGCTTCTCTCTTGACTGCGCAATATTGGAGCTCACGATCTCCAGTTTCAGATCCAGGGCGAGCAGAGCCAGTACCTCTTTGATCAGGCTCACCTTGAGGGGGCGGGTCACCTTGTCATATTTGAGCATATCCAGCTCTTTTTCACGCTTGCGCTGCAAGAGAAACTCTTCTCCCTGATATTCGATGCCCAGCAGATAGTCTGTCCCGTTGAGCGGGTCAGCCCTGAAGACCACAAGCTCTGTGAGCTGATCAATACTCTCCCATACACTGTGACTGATCGGCTTGACTTTGATATGTGGCATCGTTCTCTCTTCTCTTTTTTGTACTGATCATCTTTTAGCTTATAAAATAGCGGTTAATGCGATCTGGATCAATCTTCTCTTTGATCTCTTCTTCATTAAAATTTTTGGAAAATAATATTTTCATATCATTAAATAGAGGGGCGACAAACTCCATTTTTTCACCACTTGACGGATGATTCAGATAGAGCAGATATGCATGCAATTTTACTCTCGCGATTGTATCTTTTTTGCTCTTAAATCCATATAAATCGTCACCAAGAATATGCCGTCCGAGACTCTGGAGATGGACACGGATCTGATGGGTTCTTCCTGTGAAAAGCTTGGCAATGATCAGCTCCATATTCCCTTTTCCTTCAGCCAGCTTCACAAAAGCTGTTTTGGCTGCTTTTCCCTGAGGAACGACATCCATTTTCAGACGATTTTTTGGATTTCTGCCGATCGGCTTCTCTACGATACAATTTTCTTTGAGTGGATAGTCGATCATCGCCAGATAGTAGCGCCCCATACTCTTATCCTGAAGCTGCTCACTGAGCTTTTGATGTGCTTCATTCGTCTTGGCGATCACCAGGGCACCCGTCGTCTCCTTGTCGATGCGATGCACGATACCATGCCGCTCTTCTCCCGAAACAGTAGAGAGCGATACTCCTTTATGGATCAGCCAATCCACCAGCGTCGGCTCCTTCACGCTGGGCGCAGGATGCACCACCAGCCCACTCGGCTTGTTGACGACCATCATCTGCTCATCCTCATAGAGGATCTCTACATCAAAATCGATCGCTTGTGCTTCTCTCTTCTCTGCCTCTTTAAATCGATATGCCACCTCGTCACCCTCAATAAGTTTATGGCTGGTTTTATTGACGCATTTGCCATTGACCCCAACGAGACCATCGCGTATCAATTTTTCGACCTGATTGCGACTGACAGAGAGTGCTTCAGCCAATACCTTATCGATCCTGCCGCTCTTTTTGAGAATAATCATCTTGTCTTTAGTCAATGATATCATCCCGCTTCCAGCGATCAGGGTCAAAGAAGGTATCCTCGTGGATATGCCTGAAAGAGGCATTGATCATCTTGAAAATGTTTTCATGTCCCCTCTCCATCTCGGCAAGCCACTGCTTGGTCTTTTCTCTCGCGTGGGGCAACTTGACATTTTTCATCATTGCCGGACAGGACTCATCTCCGATCGTATGCAGATTGTTTTCATCGGCAAATGCTCTGAGTTGGCGCTCTCTGACCTGTATCAGTGGGCGGATCACATGGAATCCTCTGTCTGTTTTGTAGATCGGCGCCATCGAACGCATCGTACCGTTGTAAAACATATTCATAAAAAAGCTCTCAACTGCATCATCCAGATGATGTCCAAGCGCGATCTTTGTAAATCCTCCCTTTTGGGCATAAGTATAAAGAGCGCCGCGCCGCATACGGGAAAAAAAAGAACAAAATGAGCTATTTTCACGAATGGCATCCTGCGAAATATCAAAAATTCCCGTCTCATAAACCGTATGATGGATCCCCTGCTCCTCACAGTGCTTTTTGAGGTAAGTATAATCCTCACCCGGCATGCCATAATGTACCGTACACGCTTCAAACTCAAAATCAAACGGCGCATGTCTCTGGATATACTTGAGCGTATGAACCAAAGCCAACGAATCTTTGCCGCCGCTCAATCCAACAAGTACCTTATCACCCTCTCCGATAAGACGAAATTGGGCATTGGTCTTACCGGTAATTTTGAGAATTTTCTTACTGAGATTTACTCGTTTGGTATCACTTCTCAATCGCTTCTACCATATCCAAAATAAAGTCCGCACTCACTTTGGCAGAACTCTCCAGAAAAGTATCAAAATCAAATCCTGCATCCATATCGGCGCTGTCACTGATCGCACGCAGGATAAAGAAAGGTACTTCGAGCGCATTGCAGACGACGGCAACACTCGCCCCCTCCATCTCCAGGGCATGGGCATCAAATATTTTAGCAATCCAGCTTTTGCGTTCCGCGTTGGCGACGAACTGATCGCCTGTCGCGATGATCCCCTCTTTGAGTACGATACCCTTTCGGGCGGCGACCCCTTTGGCAACATCCCGCAGATAGCTGTCGGTAGCGATACAGACTTCCCCCTCCGGCACATAGCCATGCGGATGCCCGAAGGCTGTGATATCCAGATCATGCTGACACAATCCATCCGCAATGATCAGATCGCCGATCTCCAGATCTGGGTCGATCGCCCCGGCTACACCGGAAAAGAGCAGAAGATCGCACCCGAATTTTTCGATCAATGTCGCCGCTGTCAATGCTGCAAATACTTTGCCGATCTTGGAGTAGGCTATGACTAGCTCTTTGCCTTTGTATTCTGCTTCATAGTAGGTATTGGCGGCATACTCTGTTTTTGTTACATTCTCAACGTGCAAGAGAAGCGGCTCGATCTCTTCGGGCATTGCACCCATAATAGCTATTTTCATCTTTTTCCTTTGTTGGGGCATATGGTTCAAAGATCGGATTATAGCATAATCAGAATGAAGAGCCTTATGTTTACGATGACGGTAGACGTGTGACTGTCAACTGTATGCTGCCGTGGTTGTTGCCGTAGAGGCTCCATACGTCATTGGGGAAGCAGTAGAGATATCCCGGACCGACAGGAATCCTTGAAGATTCTGTCACCGAGATCTTCAAAGGCTTCTCTTTGTACTCAGTAAGGTCGATATATTGATGCGGTACCGGACTGCCGTCATTGCCCACTACATCCACCTTGCCTGCATCATTGGTGATGGCACCCACCATCGTAAACCACTTCAGATTTTCTACACGTTTCGTTCCGAGAAAATCTGTCGATTGGTTATCGGTGAGTTTTTTGAACTGTTTTTCGAACCTGCCCAAAAAGGAAGAGGCGGCCCGCATCACATCACCGGTGCTCGGATGCCCATCCTCTGTACCTCTCCAGTCACAGCTGTCTCTCCAATCCTTCCACTCTCCTTTGGCAGAAAAGCTGTAAATATGGCCCTTTTGCAGATAGATATGCGTGGGGTTCCAGTGGGTATCTGCGTAGATATTGACTGTCACTGACTCCCCAATCTCCAATAGCTTGGTAGGGTGATAGAGAGGATGCTCGATAGGTGAAACCTCTTGACGTATGATCGCACTCTTGTGAAACTGCTGATGATTTTGGGGTATGAGTGCAGGTATATTTCGAGGTCTGGAACGAAGTTTGGCAAAGGCCCCTCTGTAGGAGTTGTGCATCACTCCCAGTGGATTGGCCTGTATGGTCTGCGTTGCAGTGTCTCGAAAGCCCAGCCCCACACTGCTGCTCTCATCGATCATCCATTTCAACGCGCCGTTTGAGAGGTCACACTCTGCATAGCCACCGCCCACATCTGAGTGGACACCGGGAAACCAGAGCTCCACAGCATCTGGATGATGGATAGCATTTTCCCAGCGCGTCACGCAAAAACACGAACGCATCTCATCGATAGCCATGGCATGGCGGGCATGTTTGACATTGTCCCCCAGAGAGGTATCGTGAAATTGCCATTTTTTCTTATCGTCAAAAAAATTGAAAATCTCCAGATCATCGGGTACACCCAGGGCGCCCACTGTATCCCACACACCGATGAAATGGATAGGCATCTCTTCTCTGTTATGAAAAAATGCCCAGTCAGGATCTGCCCAGTCGTCCAGACTCGCATCCTTGTTACGATAGCCTTCATCATACGCCTTTTTGACGCGGGACCATGTATTTTTGGTAGGGATATAGCGCAGATCGAGCAGTCCCCGACTCAGCATTCCACCCAGGCTTCTCACCGTAAAGGCACCCCGGCTGAAACCAAACAGATAGATCTCATCGCCCTCTTCATAATTGCTACCCAGCCAGTGATAGGCACTGCGAATATGCCGTCCCAGACCCAAGCCCACAGCACCACCCAATACCGCGTCAACCGGGCCGATATCCTCACCGCCGACACCAGGATGATAATACTTCTCCTGCCGAACCCCCTCACTATCGACATCGGCTATGGCATTGTATATCTTGACTACATTAGTAGGTGCACTGACACCATTATCCTCCTGCTCAGCACTATTCCACGTACCGTCACAACAAACTATTAATCGTTTCACATTTGACTCCTTTAGAATTAGTATTTACATAAATTTAATTACTATATAGTATAAATTAATATTACTTAATTTATCCCCAATTACTATTGACTATTTAGTATTCATTATTACCTCTTGATTTCTTAAGAGTCAAATATAAGTGTAACATTTACAGTAATTTATCCCAATAAAGCAAGTTATTCTCACAATACTCTTTGATTCTATTTTAAACTGATGCTATAATAAAAAAAGGACTTTATAGTATGCGTAGAGATAAAAAAGATAAAAATGACTCAAACGATCAGCTAAAGGAACTTAAGAAAGAAACTAAAATAGCCCAAGAAAAAGAGGCTGCCGCAAAAGCTGAGCTGGAGATTGCCAAGTCGAAAAAAGAAGCGAGAGAGATCAATCTTCCAAAAGGAGACACGAAAGCACTGGAAGGCACGATCGACGCAGATGATAAGTTTGGATATTTATCTGAATTGGTAGCTTACCATGCAATGAAGTCGAGTGCCGAAAAAGCAGGGGAGCAAATCAAAAAATCACAATTGCCTCCGGGGAGTAGAATTCTCATAGTGGATCAATTGAATTTTGCGGAGAAAGATTTTTCTTTGATGCAAATCAATAATCAGTTTTCATTGTTTCAGGGCATATTTGATAAGCAGATTAAAGAGAACAAGAAATTAAAGAATCCACCAATGCCTGAACAAAAAAAAGTAACACCTACCGCCGAGAGTGCGGGCAAAAAAAGAGTTGTCGAAGCCGCCAAGAATACGGGCACAAAAAGAGTTATCGAAGCAGTTTCTACCGCATCAGGTATCATTAGCGCCATAGCAGATATAGTCGGATATTTTAAAGTTGACTATAGCATCAAGGGCCAAGATTTCAAGCTAGACAGCGACGCAATGGCTGCGATAGTCGCGGGAAAGATCAGCGACAAATACAATGTACACATCATCAATTTTAATATGGTCAGCGAATCAAGTCTTTTGAAAGAGTTAGAGGAATTGATACAGAAGAGAAAAGAGCTGGATGAGAGCAAGGAATTACTGTCAAAGGAGGAGGAGGGAGAATCGGCTATTAAAGAATCTACAAATATTCTAAAGGTTTTTGATGCTTTTATTGACTCCATTATGACTACCGAAAAAGATCAGAGTCAGCCCCTTATTGTTTCGGCTATGGTGCAAGAGCATATCAGAAAGATGGTCATCACGCATCTTCTTTATCTTGAGATCTCGTCAAGTGGCGGTGAGGCTATCACCGAGAAGCGGATTTTCAGTTCCGGTCATACTGCCTATATTGGAGGAGGTACCGTTACCTACATCCTGGCAGACAAAGACGGAAAAGTAATTTCATCAGATTCGCTGGTAGCATTCTCTGAAATGGACTACAAGATCGACTCAAGTGTGAGCCCAAAAATAAGAGTGGTAAAATTACCTTAGATTTACTCTTATCAATCAAAGGAGTCATCCCCAGGTAAAACCTGGAGATAATCGCAAAATATTTTCCAGGAGGAAAAGATGCTAAACAAAAATAATGACCGAGTCATATCATTTCGACTGAGCAGGTCTGCAGACGGAACTTTCCAGATGACGAAAAGGGAAGCAATGAACAGAACGAAGCATATGATCGCTTTCGATAGAGGATTGGACTGGGATGATGTCGCAGTCGGGAAAAAGCTGGAAGATGATCTGGGGTACAGCAAAGAGGAGAAAAAGAGTCTCAAAGGGTTGACAGAAAATGTCTTTTTCAGGGATGTTGAAGTAGACGTCAATGCTGATGACCTTGAGAAAGCTGATACTATTCGGGATCTTTATGAGGTAATATGGGAAAAACATAGTCGGAAAGATAAGATAGAAAAGAAAGATAATCTGCTAAAGAGTAATATTTCCAGGGTTCACAACAAAAGCGAACAATGCACGCCAACACTTCCTCAACATAAAATTACATACAGTCAGGTGCTTGATATAACGAGAAAAATGATTGCTTGTTACATGGGTTATGCTTTGAAGGATGTCCAGCCTGCAAGCAATCTAAAAAAAGATCTATATTTTAATGGCGAAAAGGACTATGAGGAGCTCGCGGGCTGGATTGATGGTGACGATTTTTTTGGACGATATTATTCGACTGCTGATATTAATGATTTAATACATGTTACTACAGTAGAAGATCTTGCCAACAGAATCTTTTACAAGTATATTGATAAGGAGTTTAGACTATGAGAACTAAAAAACCTGTATTTTTCTTATTTTTTCTATGTCTATTTCTTTTTACCTCTTTGACTTATGCTAAAGATGAAAATAAATCCGATAGTAATAATACTATTTCTAAGTTAGCTAAGTTGACGTATAAAACAAAGGTGTCCAAGGATACAAATAGTACATTTGGACCGGTACGACTCCGGGAGAAATACGAAGACTGGGATAAGGGCCTCAAAGAGGTAGATGGAGCTTTTATCAGTTATGCCAATGACCGAATTGAAGATACCGGAATATGGCAATCAAAAGGTGCCCTCATTTATCCAATCAGTAAAAGATATCAGCCGAGACGAGATTCTGAGGATTGGAACAAATTTGTCTATACAAAACTTGCACTGCTCCCCACAATAAAGTGGAACAGGCAGGCAAACACAGAAGAGTTGTCTTTTTATCTTCCTATTGATTATGCAATATCACATAGAGTACGTAGGGAGAGAGATTCATCCGGAAACCTCAAAGGATTGGCTCAATGGAGAGATGATTATTATTTCTCCCTTTCTTATATGACAGATTTTGACTTTGAGGGCGCAATGATCAATGTTGAATTTAAATACGAGCCGACAGTCATGTTTGGAGAACGATTCAAAACCGGTAGCTGGCATGGCTTGATGGACAATAGTAATAGGGAGAGTACAGGAATAGTATATTTATTGCGGATCATCCCCGGCCTCATATATAGTCGAGTTCTCTCCGAAAGTGCTTATATTGACCGTCAAGAGCACGACAATATATTTGCCATAACCACTTCGCTGGAATTGAGATTCAAACTTTTTGGAAAATCTTCTCCATGGGAGGTATACGGTACTTATAATATTTGGTATGACTTTAGTGGGGATCTAGATGGTTATTCTGATATTCTTAAGATAGGAAGCACCTGGTGGCTTAACGACAATGTTGGCCTGAGCTTAAAATACGAAAAGGGAGATACACCGCTTACCAATAAAGAGATTGATCTTGTCACACTGAATCTTCAGCTTCGTCTATAGAAAAAACCCTCGCAGTTTTCCCTTCCAAAAGGAAAACTGCATAAGCTTAGTCATTTGTATCTAGGCAGGACGACTATAGCTTAGCGATCTCCGAGACTGCTTCCTGCAATGATGCCATATCTGAAACGACATAGTGCGGTTTCTTGGTGGCGCGTCTGTTGAGGCCTTTGAGTACGCCTCCGTGGCCAAATTCAACATAACAATCTACCTCATCATCGAACTTTGCGATCGATTGCTTATAAAGTACCGGTGAGATTAGCTGGCGGGGGAGCAGATCGAGTGCTTCGGCTTTGGTGCTGTATTTTTCTGCCGTGACATTGGAGATCACCGGTGCGATGAATGTGTCTCTGAGCATCTCGGAGAGTTTTTCTGCCAGTGGCTCTGTGGCACTTTCGAGTAGTGGGCAGTGGCTGGCGACAGACATGTTGAGCAGCATGGCGCGTCTCGCTTTGGCCTCTTTGAGTACCGGCTCGAGTTTCACAAGATCAGACTTGATCCCGGCGATGACGATCTGTCCTTCTGCATTGTAGTTGACAGGCCAGACTCTCATCCCCTGCTCTCTCTGGGTGGTACAGATCTCTTCGACCACTTCATCTCCCAAGCCCAGAGAAACCATCATCCCTACGTCCTGACCTTCACAAGCCTCTGCCATCAACTTGCCGCGGAGATTGACCAGTGCGACTGCATCGAAGGTATCAAGTGCACCGACACTGACCAAAGCAGAAAACTCTCCCAGCGAATGGCCCAAAGCAAAAACCGGCCTGATCGCCATCTCATTTTCAAAGAGTCGATGGGCGATCGCACTGACGAGCAAAATCGCCGGCTGCGTAAACTCCGTCTTCTCCAAATCTTCATTTTCAGTAAAAAGCAATCGCTCAAAATCGATCCCCGTTCGATCTCCTGCTGCTTCGATCATCTCTCTGGCGACTGCACTCTTCTCAAAAAAATCCTGACCCATTCCAACAGCCTGGGAACCCTGTCCCGGGAATAAAAATGCACACTTGACTGACATTGACACTCCTTCATTTGATCCCGAACGACACAAGAAAATCTATCCCCTGCATCGTCCGAATTGATGGAAATATTCTATCTAATAGTTGGTGAAAGGGGGCTTTTAAGTAGCCTCAGAAACTGACCAGATCTCAAACGGTCAAAGAATAAGTCTCTCTCGGATTTCTAAATCCTGCAAACCTTGGATGCTTCGAACATACCTCTCGCCACCTGCTCTGTACCTACGACGATCTCATAGTGAGGAAACTCCTCTATGAGTGCGTCTTTCTCTTTGAAACGGTTAACTTTTGCGACGATCTTAGCCCTGGGCGCCATTTTCTCCAGTATGTCACACACCAAATGCAGTTTCTCCATGTTGTCCAATGCTACGATCACTGTAGAGGCCTCGTGAATATTGACAGATTCAAGGATACTCTTTTTGCCGGCATTACCAAAAATGACATTTTTCCCTTGCTTTTGTGCCTCTTTGACATTGTAGATATTGCTCTCTATGGCAATATACTGCATAGAGGCTGCTTCCAGTTTCTCACATATCTTGCGTCCCAGACGTCCATAGCCTAGAACAATGATATGGTTCTTCAGTCGATCCACCCCATAGCTCTCAATGGACGTCGGCTCCTCCTCTTTCAGAATCAAATCAGCGATCGAAGAGAGATTGCGCAGTACAAAAGGTGTCAAGATCATCGAGAGGATAATCGTCACGATCAAAACTTGCGAAATCGTGGGGTCTACCAGGCTGTGAGAACCTGCCAGCTCGAAAACCACAAGACCGAACTCACCGAGCTGAAAAAGTGCAAGTGATGTCTTCAATGCGACACGCTGCCCCGCCGTCCACCTCAAGAGCAGATAGATAATCGACATCTTCACGACGGTAAAGAGCAGCAGCAACCCCAATATAGTCATATAGTACTCAGCAACGATAGAGAAATTGATCTGCATCCCTACAGTAATAAAAAAGATGCCCAACAGGAGATCACGGAATGGGATCAAGTCTGCTTCAACCTGGTATTTGTAACGTGTCTCAGAGATAATCATCCCCGCAATAAAGGCACCAAGCGAATAGGAAAAACCAAGGTCATGTGCAAGTGTCGATGCACCGATAACCAAAAAGAGAACGGAACCGATAAATATTTCATCCGAATTGCTCTTGACCACTTCACCCAAAAAAGGATCAAGAATATATCTCCCAAACCCCCACAGCACAACAAACAGTATCGCCGCATCAAAAAGTGTCTTCAGTAACAGCGAGCCCAGTGAAACACTCTCTGCAGAAAAGATACTAATCATCAAGAGAATAGGAATCACCATAATATCCTGAAAAATCAAAATACCCAGCGAGCGTTTACCATACTCCTTGTTGATCTCCCGGTTACTGTTGAGTATCTTCAGTACAATCGCAGTCGAAGAGAGCGACAATGCTGCCGCGATAACAATCGATGCCTTTGGCTCTACACCAAAATAGTAGTGACCAACCAAATAGAAGACCACGGCACTCAGACCGACTTGCAGTCCCCCATAGAGAAACACCTCTTTGCGCATCTTTACGAGATGGTGGATCGAAAACTCCAGACCGATCGTAAACATCAAAAATACAATCCCAAACTCAGCCACTATCTCCAGTGTTTTGGATTGAGACGCATCGGTCAGATTCATAAAATAGGTAATAATGGCGCCCGTTGCGATATACCCTATGATCGTAGGGATATGCAATCTACTGAGAAAGAGGTTGGAGATGATCGCAATGAAGATCGTCAATACAATGATTTCAAGCATAGTTTATTTCCTTATTTTTAAAAGAAGGGGAGTGATCTGAGAACTGGAGATGAGGTATTGGAGAGATGCATAGCGCATCTCTCCAAGAAGAGCAGCAACACTGCCTGGAAAGATAATCCGGGATTAGTGGCAGCCGCAGCTTCCGTCCGAACAATGCTCTTGAGCACCGCCAACTTGACCGCTTGTTGCTTCATCAGATGTTGCTTCTCTCTCGTCCAAAACTGTGACAGTAAACATCAAGTTCTTTCCTGCCAGAGGGTGGTTGTAATCGATAGTTACATCATTATCTGTAAATGACTTGACCACAACCTGTACAGTCTGTCCGCCTTCACCCTGTCCATAAAGCATCATACCCTCTTTGAGGTCGATTCCTTCAAATTGATCTTTTGGAATTGTTTGGATCGCTTCGGGGTTAAGCTCGCCGTAGGCATCTGCTGCGTCAACTTTGATATCGCCGCTTTCACCTTTGTTCATTCCAACCAAAGCATTTTCCAAACCTGGGATAATGTGACCTTTTCCTGTGATGAACTCCAGTGGCTGAGCACCTTTGTTTGAATCAACGACTTCTGTCGTACCCGCTTCTTTTACTTCATATTCGATAGCTACAACACTATTTTCTTTTTCGATTGCCATAATGACTCCATTTTAAAATTTTGCTATTGTATCTAAGCAAGCTTCAAGCCCCCTTATCCAAAATCCCGATATAATCAAAGCCAAAAAAGGAGGAGAAATATGCAGTATCGCTACATAGGACAATCAGGCCTGAGGGTTTCACCTATCTGTATGGGGACAATGACTTTCGGAACTCAATGTGACAAGAAAGAGGCTTTTGCCATCATGGATAAAGCGTATGCACACGGGGTCAACTTCTTCGATACGGCAGAGCTTTATCCCGTACCGCCCAAGAGTAAACTGGCTGGCCTCACCGAGGAGATCGTAGGCGAGTGGCTCCAGACAAAACCACGCGACTCTATCATCCTGGCAACCAAGGTAGCCGGCGCAGCAAGCGGCTGGTTCGTTCCGCCGATCCGTCACGGCTTGACGGCAATAGACCGTTTCCATATCGAACGTGCTGTAGAAGGGAGCTTGCGACGGCTCAAAACAGACTACATCGATCTCTATCAGATGCACTGGCCCGATACCGTCGTCCCAATCGAAGAATCCCTCGAGGCTTTTGATCGTCTGGTCAGCAGTGGAAAAGTGCGCTATATCGGTACCTCCAATGACAGTGCCTACAGTACAACCAAAGCCTTGATGACGTCACAATACAAAGGCTATGCGAGATTCGAATCAGTGCAAAACAACTTCTCTCTTCTTAATCGGCGTGATCTCGATGAACTTGCCGCAGTCTACCAAAAGGAACATATGTCTCTGCTCCCCTACTCTCCTCTCGCAGGCGGTGTCCTGAGCGGGAAATACAATCAGGCCGGGGAAGTCGAGGGACGCTTCGCCGGCTATCTTAAATCACCCAATGCCAGACAGCGGGTGATGGCAGAACGCTTTATGAATGACAAAACCTTAGCGTCTGCACAAAAGTATCTTAAAATCGCTGCCGATGCCGGCATTCATCCTGTGACACTCGCTATCGCATGGTCCAAGCAATTCGGCTTCGTCGCCTCTACTATTATCGGCGCTACAAAGACTGGACAGCTGGACGCCTCACTGGCTGCGATGGATTTGACTTTGGGTGATGAGATACTGAGAGCATGCGATCAAGTACATCAGGAGATTCTTTACCCGATGGGATAAGTCTGGGTGATTTGTTCGGAACCGAATGAAACCTGTCAAGGATATCCCCTGCTGCCCTGATCAAAAGATCTATTTTGCTTCTTTTTCTGCTTCTTCAGCTGCGGCTTTTGGTTCAGCTTCAGCTGTTTCGTTTGCTTCGCTTTTTACTTCAATGGCTTCTTTGACAACCTCTGTGGCTTTTTCAACAACGACCTCTTTTGCTGCATCTACAGCCTTATCGGTAACTGCTTTTTGTGCTGCGTCTGCTGCAGGGTTGGCAAACAGTGCTGTAGCTGCTACAGCCGAAACGAATAAAAATCTTTTCATAGTTCCTCCTAAATTAAATGATGTTAGCTACCATTAAATAAATTGTAACTACATTATTATTGTAACAAATATCACATAAGACTAAACTAATTCCATTGGCTCTATAGGCCAAACAGTAATCTCGAGCCAAAAAAGGCCCAGCGTACGCTTATGCCAATTCTGGAATTCGAATTGATTGTCCAGGGTAAATCTTGTCAGCGTCCTTGATAACTTCGAGGTTTGCCTCGACAATATACGGATACTTGGAACCATCTTGGTAAAATTCAGTAGAAATTCCCCAAAGTGTGTCTCCCTTTTTGATCGAATAAAACACCGGCTCTGCAATATCGCGTGTATTTGCCGCTTCAATAATTTCGGGTGCTACCAACTGGTCAGCATTGACATTGGTAATCCCCTCAACATTTCCGGCAATAAGAATTGCTTTCTCTCTTGTCGGAAGGTCTTTGGCCACACCTGCCAGTGTAACTGTATCATCTGCTACTTCAACAACCAATCCCTGGACCGGAAGCTCCGCAAAAGAATCCTCGATCTCTTTTTTGATCGCCTCACCGTCATCACCTTTTCCCAGTAGCTTTTTTCCTGCATCCGTAAAAAAATTAAACATTCCCACTTATTATCCTTTTTACTTCTATAAAATTTATTTTAATGTTGAGATATATGTGGCAACTACCTCAATATCTTCGTCACTCATAGAAGCAACCTGCCCCTTCATCAATGTTCCCATTCCGGAAACATTACGGGTGCCTGCTTTATATTCACCGATCTTGGCAACCAAGTCATCCTTGGGCTGGCCGGCAATGATAGCTGATTTTCCGAGTGCTTTTGTTTGACCATCTGCACCATGACAACCTGCACATTTTTTAAAAGCATCTGCTCCAGCACTACTTCCTGCTGCATCAGCCACAGCAGTTGCAGCT
Organism: Sulfurovum sp.; assembly: GCA_024763175.1. Lineage (GTDB taxonomy): Bacteria > Campylobacterota > Campylobacteria > Campylobacterales > Sulfurovaceae > SZUA-451. The sequence continues at coordinate 42,566 of JANTGA010000001.1, read as the reverse complement.
TCGGCGACACTCTTTTTGGCACTGTCAGCTGCATCCGTCACAGCAGTTGCAGCTTCGGCTGCACTCTTTTGGGCGCTGTCTACCGCGCTGGATGCTGCTTCTTTTGTTGCTTCAACGGCTTTATCAGTTGCATCACTGATAGATTCACCGGCTTCCTTTACTGCCTTTACAGTTTTCTCGGCAACCTCTTTTGTGGTACTCTCCGCAGAACTTGCAGCTGCCTTGGTCTCTGCTACTGCTGTCGTGGTCGCTTCCTCAGCAGCCTTTTTGGTCTCTTCTCCACATCCGACAAACAATACTGCTGCAGCCACAATCGATAAAAGTGTCAACTTCTTCATATTAATCCTTTATGTTAATGTATTCATAGTATACACTATTTACCTTATTCTCTCAATATCTTCTCCTGTAGCGTTTCATTTTTGAGCTCTCTGCGCCTCTCCTCTCTACTGTGCCCTTTTCGTTTATATCTTTTTGGAGTTTTGTAGATACGCCTGAGGTCAGGTCTGGCGAAATGCATATATCGATGTCTTGTCACCAGTACAGGCATTCCGACCCAGGCCCAGTTAAACAAAGACGGGATATTTGACTTGTCCACGTGGATACAGCCATGAGAAGTAAAATCAATGCTTCCCTGATGAAGGGCATGGCCCCATCTGGTAAAGAAGAGACTGTAGTCCATGTTGTTGCTTCCGTCAGGCTCAGGATATTTTTTAGAAGTATAAAATCGTTTTTTCTTCAGCACCTTCCATACCCCTGAAGGCGTATAGTCCACCTCTTCTCCCGAAGAGATACCACCGCTTAGCCAAACTGTCCCATCTCTATCCACTGCATAAAATCGGCCATCGCTCTCCTCTTCTCGTACCGAGACGAGAATGAAGTCTCTCCCCTGCAGATTGACTTCCCTCTCTTGGCCTTGTCTGTCAACATACATAAAAACCGTTTTGGCAACAGGAACCAGTTCTCGTTCTCGGGCAAACAGAAGTAGGGAAAGTGCCAAGAAACCAAGCATTAATCTTTTCAATAACTCACCTTTAACTATTTAAAATTTTTGTATTTACCAATTAGCCAGCACACATTGCTTTAGTACTGCATTATAGTTTGCGTATCATCTTTTTTGCAATTGTTGCACTTTTTTTTCCGGGATACCCATCAATAATCGTCTGATAAAAGACTCTGGCCTGAGACTTGTCCCCTGTTCTCTCCAGAGAAATTGCCGTATGAAGTAACAGTGTATCGATATAGCTGGCTTGATCATAGAGTCCGGCACTCTTTTTATAGTAAAAGACTGCATCACTGTATTGTTTCGTGTAGTAGGCAATCTCTCCCAAATAGTAATTGCTTGCGGCTGGCTTGTATCCCTTGCTTTGGGTCAGACTGAATCGCTTTTCGGCTTCATTATAGTGATGCTTCTGAAATAGACGGACGCCCTCACTATAAAGCGCAGCATTACTTTTTTGTTTCAGCACGCCTGTATTACTTTTGCCTGGCATTGAATAAGATGTCACTGCTTCTTTTTTTCCTGTTGCGAGATAGTTGGATTTTTTCTTTCCATCACTACGGGGTGGTCCAGAAAGCATATTTAATTCATTGCGAGTCACACACTCACGACTCAATTTGTCAAGCTTTACCTTCCACGAACTGATATCGTTTTGATTTATCATTTGGGTCTGCTGACTCTCTTTTGCCATCTGAAACTCTCTGACGGTCGCATTGAGCCCTTCGATAATAGTCGTCAGTCCATCAACTCTTTCATTAAGGTCATCCACACGCTGTGACAAAATAGCAATTTCACTTCTACTCTGCTCGTTCATCTTTTTCAATGCAAGTTCACGCTTACTGGGACCAAACAGTGATGACTCTGCCTCCAAATTAAAGTTCAGAACGAGTGCTAAAAAAAATACGCCTACGACTCTTTTTTTCACTGCTATCTCGTCAAATGAAGATCAACCCGTCTATTGCGAGCATAACAGTCATCGGTAGCCTCATAACACTGGGGATTGCTCTCACCGAAACTTACCAGTACAATTTGACCCGCATTGATACCTTGTGCTTGAAGACTGTCTTTAACTGCTTTGGCTCTCTTGAGACCAAGTGCATAATTGTACTCATCTGTTCCAAATTCATCACAATTACCTTCCAGTTTGACTTTTCTGCCTTTCAGCTTCTGCCTGAGTACACTTGCATTGAGTGCTATTGTGCTTTGCATATCATAGGAGAGATTATACTTTCCAAAATCAAAATAGACACTCTTCATGCCATCTGAACTTCCATTGTAGCCACTTTGGCCATTCACGCCGCTTTCATCAATCGAAACAGTATCAGCTGCGATGCCATTGGCATCAGACGCATTTCCGTTTGGTTTTGGTTTCTTTTGGCTGCATCCACTCGTCAATAAGACAATTATTGCCAATAAAAGTATTGTTTTTAGTTTCATTACCTATCCTTTAACTTAATTTTACCAATCAATTGATTGCACTTTTCCGCCCAGGGGGAAGAGAAGGGTTTGCTTACTTGCAAGATTGATATATCCGACAGAACTTCTATTTTGATACTGTTTGACATACAAAACAGCATTGCCGTTTGCAGAAAATCTTGGAAACTGATTGACCCCGGTAGTCGTCAGTGGTCGTGTGCCGCTGCCATTGGCACTCATCAAATAGAGGTTGAACGCATTCAACCCAAAACTATTGTGACTCTCTCTGCTTGAATAGAGTACTTTGTTTCCGTTTGCATCAACTGCATTATTGTCTCTGCCTCGATAAACCAGCTGCGAGACTGCACTGCCGCCTATGGCTTTTTTGAAAATGTTAGCATATCCCAGACGATTTGAAACAAAAACGATACTTCGCTCACCGCCGAGATACTTTCCGCCCACATCGATGCCCGCAAAATTGGTAATCTGCCTAAGCGATCGCGATGCAACACTCATTTCATAAATATCAGGTTGTGCATTGGGTGCCATCGTCAAGAGTATCCTGCTTCCATTTTGACTCACATCCGAACAAACCAGCATACCCTGAGATGACGTTATCCTGGTTTTTGAGCCATTATAGATATTGAGACGATAGAGTGTTGGCAGCGTACCATTAAATGAGGTATAATAAAAACTCTTTTGCTGGGAGTCTGCCCATTTTGGAAAAAGGTTCAATCCGCCTCTTATGACAGTCTTTTGATACTGCATCGTATAGTCAGCTAAAATGATGACGCTTCTCTTGGCGGTTGTATATCGGGAAAAAACAACATAACGGTTCAGCCAGCTGATATCAGGATACTTGAGCACAGCATTGATATCACTGATAATTTTATGTGCCAAAAAAGGATACTTGTTGGCAGATCCGATCCTATAATCTTTTACGGCAAGCAGTGATGCATCTGAAGCGTTAAAAAGTTTAACGGTTGCTTTGAGTCCGCCACTCTGCGAAAGTGCGTATTTCAACACATAATCTTTTGACTTCAGTGATGGCGCTATGGTCCCGTTGGCTACACTTCCGCGATGGTGTGTATGATCCGGCAGAAAGTGTCCGCTGATCTTCAAGTCCGAAAACAGTGTATTAAAGAATTTTTCATTCATTCCTGATGAAGATCCAGAACCATCTACGAGTGAAATCCTTGCTCGCTGCTCAACATCCTTTTCGATCTTCAATGTCGCATCAACAGCAAAAAGCTGAAGTGTTACAATAAACATTAAAAGATATCTCATGGTTACTCCTTGGCTATAAATTCGACATTTAGCTCATATGCTTTGGTATTTTGATGCGGATCAAATCCTATTCTTTGAAGCTGTCGAAGGTATTGTATCAGCCCACTGTTGAAATCTTGATTATTAGAAGCGGAAAGGAGTCTAAATCGGAAACTTCCATCTCTGCTGATACGGAGCCATACCTTGACTGTTTGTCCCGCGAATTCACTCTGAGAAGGCCAACCTTGAAGTACCTTCTCGACCTTGGCAAAATAGGCATTTTCAATGCCATGGTCTCTATCTCTTTCATCTTTTAGTGATTGTTTATTGGAGTGCTTGATATATTTTCTATTTGGCTTTTTTTCATTGATTTGACTAAATAAATTATTCACATTGATCTTTTTTTTTGGCATACTCTTTGCTTTTGGTTTCTCTCTCTTGCTACTTTTGTGTGTGACCTTTTTTATTTTTTTCTTTATCGGCTTCACTGGTTTTGCTGCATGTTTTGGCTTTGGCTTTTCTTCAATTCTTGGTTTTGGTTTCACCATAACCTTTGGTTTTTGTTTTTGCTTAGTGGTTTCTGCCTGTTTATTCTGCTTGACGAGCGGTTCAGAAAGTGATACAGTAATCCTCTTATCATTCTTTTCAACGTAATGAATTGCTCTCTTGTGTGTATGGTGATTAAAATAGTTAAACAGCAGTCCCAATAAAGCAAAATAGACAAAAAATGCCAGTATTCCACTAATGATCTTAAAATATTGTTCCATTATTCAGTGATCAAAGAGACCTTGGTAAATCCGACATGTTTGACACTTTTAAGCAGATACATCACATCCCTGTAGGCCAGCCGCTGGTCTGCTCTTATAAAGACATCACTCTCAAGGTCAAAATCCTCCGAATGAAGCACAAAATTATCTGCAAAATTATTCAGTGTATACGTATTTCTGCCCAAATAGATTGTCTGATCTTTGTCCATTCGGATAGTCAGTGTCTTAATTTTTTTAAGCACTTTGCTTTGAGATCCCTTGGGGAGTGTTATCTGCTCTTCAAAATTGATTGTCGGTGCTGTAATCATCAGAATTGCCATCAAAACCAACATTACATCAACAAGTGGTGTAATATTTAAATCCGGATCGTCATCCCAGCCAAACATCTGTATGTGCTCTTCGTCTACTCTTGTCTATCGTTCAACGAGAGGACAACATCAATTTGAGACTGCAAAAGAGAACTCAGTTCATAGGCTTTTCTTTTCGTAATCAGATGAAAGGAGTAAGCAAAAATAGCAACAGATATCCCTGCCGCAGTAGCAATCAAAGCCTCTGAAATAGCTGGAGCAACAACAGATAGCGAAGCACTCTTCTGGCTGCCCAATCTGCTGAAAGTTTCCAATATCCCCACCACTGTTCCAAATAGTCCAATAAATGGTGATGTTGATGCAATGATAGAAAGAAGTGTCAAACCTCTGGTGGAGTTCCGAATTGTATCACTCGATGCTGCACTCAATATAGCCCTATTGGGTACTGATACTCTTCGCAGGTAGGTAAAAAGAAGCGAATCATCGGATACCGTTTGACTTCTGCCAAGGTAGAGTAGTTTAAGCGACTTCGTTTCGATCCGGATTCTTCTCTTGAGAAGAGAAAAACGATAAAAAAAAATCCAAAATGTTGTGACAAAATAGGCAGAAAGCAGCAGCAATACAAAGAGTGTTATTGCACTGCTCTGCACAAGATAATCAGGAAGAAAACCAAAAAATCCCAATTTAAAAAGATTTACCTATCTGTTCTACTTTACTGACAGCAGCAGCGATTGCAGTACTGGATGTCTCTGCACTCTTGAGAAGATCTCTCGCTTCTTCCAGCTTTTTGGAGATATCTGTGTCGCCTGCTGAAAGCGCTACAGCTCCATCTACGATACAGGAAACTTTTGACTCGTCTACTTTGACATAACCTGAATTGATAGCGACATCAATTTTGCTGGAGTCAGGCATCTCTATCGTCACAATACCAGTCGTCAAAAGAGAGACCAAGGTGGCATGCTCCGGCAATACGCCGAACTCACCTTCTGATCCAGGCAAAGTAACCTGTTTTGCTTCACCGTCATAAATAACCCCTTTGGGGGTAACGATTTCAAGCTTCATTAATTTCATACAAATCCTTTAGATTTAGGATGCTTTTGCTTTCATTTTTTCATTCTTTGCAACTGCTTCGTCCATATTTCCGACCATATAGAATGCTGCTTCAGGCATCTCATCAAATTTACCTTCAAGGAGGCCCTTGAAACCAGTAATTGTATCATCAAGCGTTACATAGACACCAGGACTTCCCGTGAACACTTCTGCAACGTGGAAAGGCTGCGAAAGGAACTTCTCTACTTTTCTTGCTCTTTCAACTACCAACTTGTCCTCTTCTGAAAGTTCATCCATACCCAAGATCGCAATAATATCTTGAAGATCTTTATACTTCTGAAGAATCTGCTGAATACCGCGTGCCACAGTATAGTGCTCTTCCCCGATGATCTGCGGGTCAAGCATTCTGGAAGTGGAATCAAGTGGATCAACCGCAGGATAGATACCTTTTTCGGCAATTGATCTGTTAAGTACTGTTGTTGCATCCAAGTGAGCAAAAACAGAAGCCGGTGCAGGGTCAGTCAAGTCATCTGCAGGTACATAAACTGCTTGCACAGAAGTGATCGATCCTTTGGTTGTAGATGTGATCCTCTCTTGGAGTTTACCCATTTCACTTGCCAATGTCGGCTGATACCCAACTGCTGAAGGGATACGGCCCAAAAGTGCTGACATTTCTGAACCTGACTGCGCAAACCTAAAGATATTATCGATAAACATCAATACATCCAGGCCCATCTCGTCTCGAAAGTACTCCGCCATGGTCAAACCTGTCAATGCGATTCTGTTTCTTGCTCCTGGAGGTTCACTCATCTGGCCATAACAGAGTGCAACTTTATCCAATACGTTTGACTCTTTCATTTCAAAATAGAGGTCATTACCTTCACGTGTTCTTTCTCCTACACCGGCAAAGACTGAATAACCGCTATGTTTCATCGCAACATTGTTAATGAGCTCCATGATGATGACTGTTTTACCAACACCCGCACCACCGAATAGTCCAACTTTACCACCTTTTGAATAGGGAGCAAGAAGATCCACAACCTTGATACCTGTTTCGAAGACTTCTGTCTTTGTGCTTTGAGCGTCAAATGCAGGAGGATCACGGTGGATAGACCAGTACTCTTTGGCATCACAGTCACCTTCTCCGTCAATCGTCTCACCGATAACATTGAATATTCTTCCAAGAACTTCTGTACCTACGGGAACCTTGATAGAAGAGCCAGTTGCAACAACTTTTTGTCCTCGAACTACGCCCTCACTCATATCCATGGCAATTGTTCTTACTCTATTGTCCCCGAGCTGAGCTCCTACTTCCAATACCAACTTATGTTCTATGCCGTCAACTGTGAATGTTGTCTCCAACGCTTCATTAATCTCCGGAAGATAGTCCGTAAAGTCCACATCGATAACCGGACCCAAGACTTGTACTACTTTACCTGTCATTACTTCTCCTCTTATTTCATTGATTCAACACCACTGATAATCTCTATGAGCTCAGTAGTAATCGCTTCTTGTCTAGCTTTATTATATTGCACTGAAAGTGTTTTAACCATCTCTTTTGCATTTGTTGTAGCAGCATCCATAGCCTGCATACGGGCAGCGTGCTCTGCAGCCAGAGAATCCAACAATGCATAATACATGCTATACTCAATATATCGTTTGGTCAGTGCCACAAGCAAGGTACTATCATCATCAGGCTCAATCTCAAGTTCTGAGCGTGATTCAGTATTTCTGTGCTCTGTCGATACATCGATTGGCAGAATCTGATCTTCTCTTACCTCTTGGGAAATCATGTTGACATAGCCATTGTGAACCATGATAATTCTATCTGTCTCACCATTGACATAGGCTTCTACGATTTCAGTGATGAATTCTGCTGCCTTGGGGTAATCAGGAGCAGAACTCAATCCTATAACCTCTCGAAGCATTTCAACATTATTAAATCTAAAATAATCGATACCTTTTCGACCTACGCCGTTGAGACGAACTTTGACTTCATCATCCTTGAAGCCTTCCATCAACTTATTTACCCGCTTGATTGTCTGAGCATTAAAGCCACCACAGAGACCCTTGTCAGCAGAAATGAAAATAATATCTACCTTTTTAGGATGATTGTTATCCTTGAAATAAATATTATCACTGGCATCTGCACCGAGATTTTGAATCTTCAATGCAATTTCATCGATCATTTCAGTCAACTTGCCAGCATAAACTCTTGATCGTCTGGCAAGCTCTTCTGTTCGTTTGAGTTTTGCAGACGAAACAAGCTTCATCGCATGTGTTGTCTTCTGTGTATTCTTTACACTCTTAATCTTGCGCTGTATATCTTTTAAGTTAGCCATTATACAGCCTTTTTACCCTGCAAACGAGGTTTTAAAATCTTCAAGAGCTTTTTTAAGATCAGCTTCTGTTTCACTGTCTATCTTTTTGCTCTCTCTGATTGCATCGAAAATATTGGAATATTTTGCTTCCATAAATGGATACAACTCTGCTTCAAATTTCGTCACACTGCCCGCATCAATATCATCAAGGAAACCTTTTGTACCGGCGAAGATGCTGACGACTTGTCTCTCAATCGCAAGTGGCTGGTATGGTGGCTGCTTCAGCACTTCAACCATTCTTTGTCCTCTTTCAAGCTGGTTTCTGCTATGTTCATCAAGATCAGATGCAAATTGGGCAAATGCTTGTAGCTCCCTGTAGGATGCAAGATCAAGTCTTAACGTTCCGGCAACCTGCTTCATTGCCTTGATCTGCGCAGCACCACCAACACGAGATACGGAAAGTCCTACGTTGATCGCTGGTCTGATACCAGAGTTGAAAAGATCAGTCTCAAGGAATATTTGACCATCTGTAATAGAGATAACATTGGTAGGAATGTATGCCGAAACATCACCCGCCTGTGTCTCGATAATAGGGAATGCGGTGATCGAACCTGCACCTAGATCATCATTGAGCTTTGCAGCCCTCTCAAGAAGTCTTGAGTGGAGATAGAAAACATCACCTGGATATGCCTCACGACCTGGAGGTCTTCTAAGGATCAATGACATCTCTCTGTAAGCAACTGCATGCTTAGAAAGATCATCATAGAAGATTACCGCGTGTCTGCCATTATCTCTAAAGTATTCAGCCATTGTCACGCCAGTATATGGAGCGAGGAATTGCAATGAAGCAGAATCAGAGGCAGATGCATTGACGATAATCGTATACTCCATCGCACCATGCTCTTCAAGTTTCTTCACAATAGAAGCAACCGTTGATTGCTTCTGGCCGATTGCGACGTAGATACAAACAACATCCTGACCTTTTTGACTGATGATCGTATCGATCGCCAAAGTTGTCTTACCTGTTTGTCTATCACCAATGATCAGCTCCCTCTGTCCTCTACCGACCGGAACCAGTGCATCAATTGCCTTGATTCCTGTCTGTAGTGGCTCATGAACTGATTTACGCGCCATAATCCCTGGTGCTTTTTCTTCAACAAATCTTTCCTCTGCTGCTTCAATGACACCTTTTCCGTCGATAGGTTCACCGAGTGAATCAATAACTCTTCCAAGCAGACTGTCGCCGACAGGAACCTTGAGAAGTGATCCAAGACGCTTCACGCTCATCCCTTCTCTTATCCCCTCCATTGTACCGAGTACTGCTACACCAACACTTGCCTCTTCGAGATTTTGCACCAAACCTCTCGTACCATTCTCAAATTCGACAACTTCGCCGGCCATGACATTATTCAGACCATAGACAGCGGTAATACCGTCTGCCACACCTACTACTTTTCCTACCTCACTGATATCTATATCAATATCAAAGTTTTCAATTCTCTCTTTGATTATCGAGCTGATCTCATCTGCATTCAATTTAACTGCCACTTCTTCTCCTTTCTTTAGATTACACGGTTTATTGTGATTTCATGATGAAATCAATTAATTGTTCCTTGACTCTCTCTTTAGAGAAGTTCACCTCGATGCCCAAATCATCAACTGAAACTCTCAGGCCATCAAGATCACTCTCCTCTTGGTCCAGCTTGATTGCTGAGCCGGTATAGCGCTTGAGAGTCTCCTCGAGTTCGCTGATCGCATCGCCATCGAGTGTCTCTCTGCTCTTGACACTGCCTTCATAGGCATTGCTCTCTTTTTGCATTTGAGCATTCAACCCGGCTGCAATGGCAGGCAGCAAAGACAATCTCTTCTTTTCACCCAGAATTTTGATGAAGTTGACGAGCTTTTGATCGACTCCTGTACCCAAGGCTGCCAGGAGAGCGTCAACTTTTGCTTCTACTGTCACAATTGGTGATTGTATCATTGTGGATACGTTCGCATCATCAAAGGTTGATGCGATACTATTCAATGCTTCTATGTAAACAGACTTTTCATTTTCACTGGCTACATTCAGAAGTGCTTGCACATATCTTTTTGCGATTAACTCTTCCATGTCATGCCACCTTCTTATCAAGTAAGTCGATCACTTTTTTCTCATTGAGATGAATATCATCTTTGGAGATATTGTTGCTCAAGACATCACTAATTGTTTCTCGAACGATACGTCTCTCCTCAAGTGTTGACTTCTCTTCGTATTGCTTCTCTATCGCCTTCACTTCATTATCAGAATTTTCAGCGATTTTTGCTGCAAGTATTTCTGCTTCTTTGTGTGCAGTTCGCTCTATCTCTATCGCTTTCTTTTTACTCTCTTCCAAGCGTATTTTAGCTTCTCTCTCTTCTTCTTTTGATGCTTGAAGCCTTGCTTCGATCTCTTTCAGCTGAGCAGAAATACCCTGCTGCCTTCCAGTGAAAAAGTTTTTGATAGGATTCGCTATCAGATAGTAGAGGATTCCTGCAAAAATCAAGAAGTTCACAATCCTTGGTATGAAATCTGTTGCCCTTCCTGTAATTGCCTCATAATGTCCGCTTCCCTCGTTTCCAAGTAGAATCATTGGAAGCAAAAGCAGTGCTACCGTCACTAAATATTTTCTCTTCATCTCTCTCCCCTACATCTTGCTGAATTTGGCTTTCAGACTCTCTTTAAAAAGAGGCATCTGAGAGAGAAGGCTGTTTCTAAGTGATTCTTTCTCACTTTGAAGATTGTCTATAAAGATGTTATACTCTTTGTCCAGTTCACTTCGCCTATTGTCGGCCCTGCTCTCTGCCAACACCTTTGCCTCCTCAACAGACTTATGTCTGATCTCCGAAGCTTTCGATCGTGCCTCATCGAGATTCCTCTCTGCTTCAGCGTGTAGTGCCTCACTGTTTCCGGATAGACTTCTCGCGGCATTCAAATCATTGGCGATAGATTCATCTCTGTCGTCCATAAACTTTATCAATGGCTTGTAAAGCATTCGATTCAAAACCACAAGAAGTACCAAAAACAATACTAAAACAAACAACATTAACGGTACGTGTATGTCAAGCATTCAAACTCCTCTTATAATTTATATCAATTTTATCATTTTAGATTTGAAAAGTGGATTAAAGTTTAAGATCTTTTTATAATTTCCATAAAATCTTTTAGTTCTGTTTCATTCCGAAAAGATATCTCAAGCTTATTTGCTTTGATATGATGTTTAAAAGGAAGATACTGCTTCACCATATCACGATAGTGCAGCAGCCAACTGTCAGCCTGACTCTTTTGCTCACCGGATACGTTACTTTTTTTATGTCGTTTGACGAGATTTTCTGTCTCGCGCACATTTAATTTCTGGCCGACAATGGTATCAGCAATGACTTTTTGCCGATCCTCATCCAGGCCTACAAGTATTTTGGCATGTCCTTGAGAGACTTTTCCATCCAGCAGCAGTTTCTGAACATAGCTATCAAGTGTCAACAAGCGCATTGTGTTCGTGATCTGCGATCTGCTTTTGTGGACAATAGTGGAGAGTTCATCATGGGTAATACTGTGAACTTCTATCAGCTCTGCATAAGAGTTGGCCAACTCTATGGCATTGAGATTCTCCCTCTGAATATTCTCGATCAGCGCCAGCTCTCTAAGCCTGATAGAGTCGATATCCACATCAGCAATGACTGCCCGTATCTTCTCTATCTTTGCAAGCTTGTGTGCACGCAGACGACGTTCACCTGCCACCAGAAGGTAACCATCCTCTTTCTCCAGCACAACTATCGGCTGCAGAAGACCATGGCTCTGGATCGATTCGCTCAACTCCTGGAGTGCCTGCTTATCAAAATTTTTCCTCGGCTGATAAGGGTTTGCAGATATATTATTGACATCCAGCTCTTCAATCACAATGCCTTGACTCGATTCCTCCCCTTCTTTGCCGCCGATCATCTCCTGATGCTCATACGCCTGGCCAACCTCTTCGAGTATTTCACCCAAACCCTTACCTAAAGCCATCCCTTAGCCCTTGATGATTACGGCAGCAAGCTCTCTATAGGCAATACTTCCCTTGGAGCTGCTGGCATAGTGCGTGACCGGCTTCCCAAAACTGGGACTCTCTGCGACCTTGATATTGCGCGGTACCACGATGCACTCATTGCCTTTTTTCAAATGAAAGAGTTTATCTTTGAAGTGGTGTGACAAATCCGCCAATACCTGCTTGGAAAGATTGTTCTGCTTGGAATACATTGTCGGCAGAAAGCCTTTTATTTTCAGCCTCGGATTGATCGTCTTCTTCAATAATCCAACCGTATTGAGCAATTGCGCCAATCCCTCCAACGCAAAAAATTCGCACTGTATCGGTATAATCACAGAGTCTGAGGCACTGAGGGCATTGATTGTTATCGGGCCCAGTGCAGGAGGCGAATCGATAATGATATAATCATACTCTCCGCGCATCTCTGCAAGTCTGCTCTTGAGTATCAACTCGCGATTATTCTTTCTGGAGTTATAAAACTCTTTTTCAATACCAACTAATCCAATGTTTGAAGGTGCCAACACAAGATTGTTGATATCTGTTTTCAGAATCACTTCTCGTAGTTTTTTTATTCCCAACAGGACATGATAAATGTTGAATTCATAATCACTGCGATTGTACCCCAAACTGGTTGTAGCATTGGACTGTGGGTCGGCATCGATCAACAATACACTTTTCCCACTTTCAGCCAATGAAGCTGCCAGGTTGACGGCGGTTGTCGTCTTTCCTACGCCACCCTTTTGGTTGGCTATACTGATCACTTCGCTCATCGTAAACTGTACACTCTCTTTCCTTCTATCAGTAGGGAACCATCCTCGCATAGAAGCGCGTCTTGGAGGCTCTTTTGATAGCTTTCAATATGAACTGAAAACCTTCTGCTATGTTCAAATTCTATCTGATACTCACTAAATATCTGCTTCCATTTTGGAAATCTTTCAAGTGATTTCAGGTATTTTTCGAGAAGAAAAGGGGCAGGGATATCGCTATCGAGCCCCCTGAAGCCGCTTGGCGAATTTCTCAGGTTGACCCCAATACCACACACCAGAGAGTTCCCGATTTTTTGTGTCATGATACCGCCTACTTTATCATTATCCTTGTAGAGGTCATTGGGCCACTTGAGCCACACTTCATCACTATACTCTTTCAATACCTGCTTCATAATAAAGGCAAAATAGATAGATGCAGAGCTCAAGGAGAGATCTTCGGGAAGTGCTCCCAGGCCTATCGCAAAAGAGGCAAAAAAGTTCCCCCTCCCCCCACTCCAACTGTTTTCTCTGCTGCCGATACCACTGCTCTGCTCTGCTGTTATAACGGCAACAGGCGCAGTAAGCTCACCACTTCGAATCTTCTCCACCAAGTATTTCTGTGTCGAGCACAAGCTATCAAACGAGTATATCTCCAACCTTGAGTCCCCTTCCAAGCAGATAAGATTTCGCATCCATGGCTTTCTTGGATGGCGGCTGCAGTGTCATAATCTCTATCGATCCTCTCTTGCATCCGACGACGATACAGTTCCCCTCAACGGAAACAATCTCAGCACTGCGATGCACTGAATCTTTTTCTATCAATTTCATTTTGATGATCTTCAAGCCACCGACAATATAAATACCTGGCCAGCCTTCAAATGCACGGTACTTATTATAAAGTTTCTCCGCATTGTCAAACGCAACCTCTCCATCGCTTTTGCGTATCTTTTTACAATGGCTCGCAGTTGCCCTGATTTGCGGCAATGGCTCAATCCTCTCATAATTACGTATCGTATCCAGTGTCAACACGCAAGCATCTTCACTCAGTCGCGTCATCAATCCCCGAAGACGCATCTCTGCAGGTATCTTGAAGTAACTATAGCCCAATATTGGACCGCTATCGAGTCCCTCCTCCATCAGCATAGAGGTGACACCGCTGTAGCTGTCCCCATTCAAAAGCGACTGCTGCACAGGACTTGCACCACGATAGTGCGGCAACAAAGAGGCATGAAGATTGATGCAGGGGGCAATATCTAGAATCGATCGTGGCAAAATTTGTCCAAAGGCAGCTACCACTATAAAATCAGGCCCAGAAGCTGTAACCTTCTCCAGGATCCCTTCATCGGTCAAACGATCAGGCTGTACAACCTCAATCCCCTCGGCTTCCGCAAGGAGTTTCACTGGCGGTGCCGTCAGAACCTTTTTTCGTCCTACTGGCCTGTCAGGTTGCGTCAGCACCAGAGAGACATCCATATCCTCTGCATCCAAAAGTGTCTGCAGTATCATCTCTGCATAGTGGGGAGTACCCATATAAACAATCTTTTTTTTCATCTTACCTCTTTCTACTGATTTGAAATATGGTTGCCACTCTTCCGTTTGCCCTTTTCCCTTCTCTCAATGAAAAAGTCCATCTCATGCCCTGTAATGATGCGAATCAAATTTGTAGATCCGGGCATACCGACAGGGTCACCCGCTGTCAAGATATAGACGTCTTCTCTGCTGAATATGCTCTTTTCGATACCCTCTTTGATCACTTCACCCATCATATCCCTGAGCCCTCTTTTTTCGACTGAAAATGCCGGCACAACACCCCAGACCAGTGTCAGGGAACGTGCTGCATAACAGTCATGGGTCACGGCATAGATAGTCCTGTCCGGGCGATAGCGGGCAATCTTTTTGGCGGATTGTCCGGACCCGGTCATCGCGATCAAGCCTGAAGTCTCCAAACTCTCCGAGAGACGCACTGCAGACTCATCGATCTTGTCATCCCTGTCATACATTTCAAAGTCTGAATATTTGTGATATGGATATTGTTTTTCCGCGGCCTGGATCGTCTTGACCATCGTTTCGACTGCCAGTATCGGGTATTGACCGATCGCGCTCTCTTCGGAGAGCATAACAGCATCCGTACCATCAAGTACCGCATTGGCCACATCGCTGATCTCTGCTCTTGTTGCACTCTTTCTAGTCGTCATCGAGAGCAGCATCTGTGTGGCAGTGATCACCGGTTTGGATCGATTATTGGCTTTTTTGATGAGCATCTTCTGGATCGTTGGCACATCATAATAGGGCACCTCGATACCCAGATCACCTCTGGCAACCATAATGCCGTCACTAACTTCAAGAATCGAGTCAATATTTTCCACCGCATCAAATTTTTCGATCTTTGCGATCAACTGTGTTTTCCCATGATGGGCACCGATAATTTCACGTGCGGCTATCATATCCTCTGCCTGTTGCACAAACGAAATCGCCATAAAATCAACACCATTTTCGATACCCCAAAGCATATCTTTGCGATCTTTGGCCGTCAACACATCGATACCGAGACGTGTATTGGGAAAATTAACACCTTTTCTCGAAGAGAGCATACCATTATTCTGCACAACAACTGTCACACTTTTGTCGCTTACCTCGGCAATAATCGCCTGGATAATTCCATCATACATATAGATAGACTCGCCTACAGAAAGCTGATCCAGAACTTTGGGTTCATTAATACAAAGACGATAATACCCCTCTCTTACCTTGTGTCCCAGAATCTCTTCTTTTAAAAACTCGATTCGATCACCTGTCTTGAGGAGGAAATTCTCTTCGACCATACAAACCCTGATCTTCGGCCCGCTGATATCCTGCAAAATTCCCACAACCAAGCCCGTCTCTTCACTGGCCTGCTTAATCCGGGCAAAGACTTCAGAATGATAGGCATGGGTACCATGGCTGAAGTTGAGTCGAAAAACATTGACTCCCGCACGCATCAGCGCAATAATTTGTTCAAGGGTGTCAGTAGCTGGTCCTATGGTCGCTATAATTTTTGTTCGTTTCTTCATGTAGCCTCCTTGTATTATTTAACTATTTTTTATCGTATTCAAGTAAGATACTTGTTTAAGAATGTATCACCGGAAATAATCTGCTAAATGACAAGATTGAGCATTTAGGAATTGGTAAAAAGCGTCCCACCTTTATGGATACCGTGCACCAGGAAACTCTCTGCATCACTCAAATCAAAACCACTGGCAAGAAAGAGCTCCTTTCCTCGTGACATCATAAATACCGCCGATTGCAACTTGGTCACGATGCCGCCTGTCGCAAAGCTGTTGTTTGGTGTATACTCGGCACAGAGTGCTGCATCCTCGATATGATGAACGATAGAGCGCACCTCTGCATCCTCATACTTGTGAGGATCTTTATCATAATACGCATCGATATCCGATAGGATCGCTAAGATTTGAGCATCAAAATAGTGTGCCACATGGGCCGAGAGCCTGTCATTATCACCAAAGACCAGCTCCTCAGTCGCTGTTACATCGTTTTCATTGACGATCGGTACCACACCATGCTTCAGTAGTTTGTCGATAGCAGTTTTCGCATAGGCAGTCCGTTTACGCGAATCAAAATCATCCGCTACCAGCAGCACTTGCGAACAGAGGATATGGTGCTGGTTAAACTCTTCCTGATACATTCGCAACAGCAGAGGCTGTCCGATCGCTGCGAGTGCCTGCTTGTTGGTAACGTCTCTCTTGTCGATCTGGAGTTTGGTATATCCTGCCGCAACCGCTCCTGAACTCACCAATATCACTTCGTTGCGCTCAGCTTTGAGCTTGGCGATCAGTTCTACCAGTGCCATCATTCTCTCTTTGGCTACTGCTCCCCTCTCGGTCAATACATGGGAGCCGACTTTGATCACGATGCGCTTTCTCTTCACTGTTCACTTCCTTTGTCCTGATCACGATTTTCTTCTTTGGCAAACGCCGCCAAAGCATATCGAAGTGGCTCAATATTGAACTGCCCCACCGAAGAGACGGGGAGAACAAAACCGGGCTTGAGTGCATCCTGCTTCTCCCACTCCTCCTTTTCAAATCCATAGCTGAGATAGTTTTCATCCACTTTGTATTTTTTGAGTACCCTGTTTGCTTTCAACCCTATCGCTTCGAGAAACGTTTCTGTCAAATGATTCACTTCCTCTATGGGCAATGCATCGATTTTAGTAATCGCGATCGCATGGTTGCGCGTCGCCAGCTCTGCAGAGTAGCGCTGTACCTCTTCTTGAAGTATCTCATACTGATACCTCATCTCTCTGTAATTGCTTGCATCGATCAAAAAGAGGAGCGTCTTGGTGCGCTCGATATGTTTCAAGAATTCCAGCCCCAAACCTCTGCCATCACTGGCACCTTCGATGATCCCCGGGATATCCGCCATCATGAAAGAGTCGAACTCGCCTACCTGCACAACGCCCAACTTGGGGGTCAAAGTCGTAAACTCATAGTTGGCCACCTGCGGTCTGGCATTGGAGAGTGTTGAAATCAATGTTGATTTGCCCACATTCGGGAATCCGACCAAGCCCACATCCGCGATCATTTTCAGCTCCAGGCGTATCTGCTTGGTGATACCCGGCAATCCGGGCTGCGCATAAGTTGGTCGCTGATTGGTCGAACTTTTGAAATGCAGATTGCCCAGTCCGCCTTTGCCTCCTTCGAGAAACTTCACCTTGTCGCCTTCTTCGAGGAGATCAAGAAGCACCTCGTCCGTCTCTGCATCCACTACCTGAGTTCCGGGAGGCACCGTGATGACGACATCTTTTCCTTTGCGTCCATAGCACTTGCGACCTTCGCCGGGTCGGCCATTTTCAGCCTTGATGACATTTTTGCCACGCAGAGCACTGAGCGTATCCGTATTGTTATCCACCCTGAAAAAGACAGAACCTCCACGACCGCCGTCGCCACCGTCTGGCCCACCTTTGATGACAAACTTCTCCGTCCAGAATGAGACACACCCTGCACCACCTTTACCAGAACTTATCGTCAATTCTACATTATCTACAAACATAATTAAACCTTCCTCAAACACATATAGCCATTTTGGGCCATACCTTATAATGAATCGCATTATATCCAAAACGAACGCTATATAGAGCAGAGTTCCTGCAAAACTGCTTTGGTAATGGAGAGTTTACCCTCCAAAATGCAAGCAGGGGCCTTTCGAGGCCCGACTTCAGAAAACTTCTAAAAGATTCGATAGAAAAATAAGGAAACGCTCTTTGTAGGATTACGTAGAAAAATAGAAGTATGTCATGCCCCATCCATTCTGACAGGGCGAGAAAGTTTAGCCAAACATTTTGCCCAACATATCCATAGCACCCTTGGCGCCGCCTATTTGTCTCAAAAGATCCCCTGCTAGCGAGTCTCCCTCCGGCGTCGCCTCATTTACCACCTCAGGCAAAGCATCTGCCAGTGCGCCAGCAGCGCTCTCTTCGGACAGACCCAGCTCTGAAGCAAACTCTGAAATCTTTTCCGAACCCAGCAGATCGGTGATCTGCGATATGGAAATCGAAGCATTTTCTCCGCTTCCCAGCCAGGAGCTGACGATATCGCCCAGACCCCCCTGTGACAAACCGCCCAACAAAGCACCAAGATCCAGCCCGCCTTCCTCATTGGAGAGGATTTTGCTCAAGGCATTGGCGATATCACCCACATCCAAACCTGTCGTCGCGTCATCACTGTTACCCTGAATCAATACACTACCCGTTCTTAAAATATCCATCAAATCCATTACTCTCTCCTTTAAAATGATTATATCAAATTATATACAAACGATAGAAGTATTTTGGGATCATTACCAAATCCAAAACAATGAAGTCAAAGCCGTTACATCCCGAAACACATTAAGTGCCTACCTATCCAGCACCAGTTTCACCGGGCAGTGATCGCTCCCCATAATCTCATCGAGGATATCCGCATCCATGATCTTCTCTCTGAGATCTTCTGAGACGAAGAAGTAGTCGATACGCCAGCCGACATTCCGCTCTCTGGCACGTGTACGCATCGACCACCAGCTGTATCGATCTGCAACATCTCCGTGGACATAGCGGAAAGTGTCGATATAGCCGTGTGCTATCAGTCTGTCTATCCACTCCCTTTCGATTAGCAGAAATCCAGAAGTATCCTCATTGGCTTTAGGCCGTGCAAGGTCTACTTCTCTATGTGCCGTATTGACATCACCACAAATGATGATCGACTTGCCTCTGGTTCTGAGATCTTCGATATACTCCAAAAAACGGTCATAAAATGCCATCTTGTACGCCAATCGCTCACTGTTTCGCTGGCCATTGGGAAAGTAGACATTGAAAAAAGCGATGTTATCAAAATGCAACTCATTGATCCTCCCCTCATCCGAAATATCCACCTCCGGACACGCGCCGCAATAGTCCGGCTCAATATCAGTGAAGAGCGCAACACCGGACTGGCCTTTTTTGTGCGAAGAGCTGACACACGTATGCCTGAAGTTGCGATCAAAAATCGTATCGGGGACTTGGTGATCCTCCGCTTTGATCTCCTGCAGTGCAAGGATATCGATCTTTTCATGATCGATCCACTTTAACGCCTCTTTTTTGTCGATCGACCGGATGCCGTTGACATTCCATGAGATAAAAGTCATTTGTGTACCTTTCTTTTGCCGCCCGGGAAATGATTTTTCATTTCATCTCCCAAATCTTTTATTTTTAAATAGTACCATTATATTGATACTTTTACATTGAAGGGCACCGATGCAAAACCTGAAACAAACGGTATTTATCCGGACAATGACCCATAATAGAGTTATAGTATTGGCCATTCTTTTTATCACTCTTTCTCTTTTGCTCGCCTATCTCATTTATCAGGCGGTTTCGCTGAACTATTTACCATTTTACTCTGATGAGTATAGTTACTATCTGGATGCCAAGTCTTTTCAGCTTTACAATAGGATAGATGCAGCGACCACCTTGAACGAAAGCTATTCTCTGCTTGGTCATGCAGGGTTTCATGGATTCAGCTATAGTGTATTTTATGGATCGTTTTTCAAGCTTCTCACGTTCTTTGGTATCGAACCGTCAATCATGCTGGTGAATATTTTCCTGGTCGCTGGCGCATCGATACTTTTGATATGGATCAAGACACCCCTGGAAGAAAAACTGCTTATTGGTATCGTTTTTATGTCGAATTTTATGCTCATTCTATTCATAAGCAGCGAAATGACTGAAATTTTTCATTATGTATTTGCTTTTGTGGTAGGCTATCTCCTCTATCTGGTCTACGATACACGAGAGAGAAGATATCTCTACTGTTTGATCGTGCTGATCGTTGTATTGTCCTTTTTTAGACAATCATGGATATTTGTACTCCTGGGGCTTTTTCCTCTGGCAAAATCGTGGCGAGATGTCGTAAAATTTGCTTTTATTTTTCTGTTGGGTTTGTTTTTTGTCCTGCTGGATATCAAATTGTTTCATGCACCTTTCCCCTTCGGTTTTTTCCAAAAGCTGTCTGTGTATCTGCAGACACATCCGATCGCAGATACACTGGATCTGCTCTATAACTATTTTTTAAAAAATATAGACAATTACTTCTTCTTAGTAAGCTACGAAAAGACAAAATTCATATTCTATTATAAGTTTTTATTTATTTTTATACTTCTCTATGGCGTCTATAGCAGCTATAAGACAAAAGAAAAGAGCATCATATCAGGCACACTCATAGCCGTCGCGATCTTTTTTGCCCTTCTGGCTCTATATGATACCTATGACTGGCGAGAAGTCAGAATGCTCTCCACTCCATTTATGATACTTGCTGTCATTCTGATTTTGAATCAAAAGTTTTTTCCGATTTATATCATTATATTGTTTCAGCTCTCCACTCTCTACCCGGTCCTTGATTACCAGAAATGGGTCAATGACAGAAGAGAGAATATGAATACATTGATACAGGAGCAGCAGCCTCAGATAGATGCTTTTTCGGATCTAGGAAACTATGTCGCGGCATATAAGAAGAAAGAAGTGCTGGTACTTTTGAAACCGACACTATTTTCGATCGAATACTCCCCTCAATTTTACAGTTTGCCACTCTCCTTGAATGGAAAATATATACGATACAGCTTGATCTTCGGTAAAAAGTTCAATATATCTGATTCCCGATGCGATCTCTATGTGGGTGACAGTCCAGAAAAGCTGAACAATATGAAACTCGTGGGAAGCAATAAATACTTCTACTTCTACAAGAGGATCCCCGATGATCCCAAAAACAGATAATCCATGCACCCTACTCCTAATCGATGTTTCCTTTTACCATTTTCTGATATAATTTTTCAAGAATATTCAGTCATTTGAAGGAAAATAATGTCAACCAATAAGAGAATGATCAGTGTTGTGATGATCGTAAATATACTGATGCTTGGTGCCTGCTCAAGTACACACAAGGGACCAAAGTTCAAAAAACCGATGGATACTTCAGGCAAAAGCCCTGTTTATGTGCGGGGTGCCGAGGATGGTTGCGCTACAGCCAATGGTGACTATACCAAAAATCACGAGGATTTCAACAACAATATCGAATACCACGAGGGGTGGTTTGCCGGACGCAGATACTGTGAAGTACGCAACGGCTAATTTCAATTTCCTCTAAAAATGACATAGGGAAAGATAAAAGCCCCGACGAAGTGCCGGGCTGAAAGAGGTCTGCTTATGCAGGGATAACAGAAACTTTTTTCTGTCTATTTGATCTATTGTCGAACTTGACAACACCATCAATCAAAGCAAAGATCGTATGATCTTTTCCCATTCCGACGCCTGTGCCTGGGTGGACTTTAGTCCCTCTTTGTCTAATGATAATGTTGCCGGGGATGACTGACTCACCACCGAATTTTTTGACGCCTAAGCGACGACCTGCTGAATCACGGTTATTCTGGGTTGAACCCTGACCTTTTTTGTGTGCCATTCTAGCTCCTTATGCGATTGAAGTGATTTTCACTCGGGTGAAGTCTCTCCTGAAACCTCTTTTGAGTTTAGAATCTTTTCTTCTTCTTTTCTTATAGATGATCACCTTTTTATCTCTGCCTTCGTTGATCACCTCACCTTTGACGACAGCACCCTCTACAAAAGGTGTTCCAATTGTCATCTCACCATTATCCAGTAGCAGAACCTCATTGAATTCTACAGCACTTTCAGGCTCCAGTCCCATGTTGTCAAAAGCGATGATATCACCCTCTTGCACTTTGAACTGCTGGCCACTTGCTTTTATGATTGCGTACATAGCAAACCCTTTATTTTATTAAATCTTAAAAAAGTTCGTGATTATACCCAAACAATGTTTAATACATTTTTAAAGTACTGCCAAAAGCAGGCAGCGGCAAGACTTTCTAACCAAAGTCGGCATTCGTGTGTGCCAAAGCAACACAATCGATCATAATCTTGACCCCCATCGGCAGACTGCGGACGGCGATTGTGGTTCTGGCCGGCTTATGCTCTTTGAAATGATATGTATAGATCTCATTCATCTCTTCAAAATCACGCATATCTTCCAGGTAGATCGTTGTCTTGATCACGTCCGTCAACTGTGAGCCGGCCGTATCGAGTATATAGTAGAGGTTCTTCATGATCTGATACATCTGTTTTCCTGCGCTGCTATCTGCCAATTCACCATTGGGCAGTAGTCCAAGTTGTCCGGATGTATAGACTAAACCATGGGCAATCACTGCCTGAGAATAGGGACCGATCGCCGCAGGTGCATCACTCGTAGTTACAAATTTCATTTTTACTCCTTAGTTGTTTTCATAAAAGATATAGCTTGTCGAATAATCTGAAAATTCGAAATAGACTTTTTTCTCACCCGGATCTACTTTTAGATTATGGTTTTTGTCATCGATACCATAGCCATAACGATAAGGTCTTATTTTGTTGTCATTGGACCCGTAAGCCGTTGACACCTTATCGATTTTGATAAAACGTTTAGCCAGTTTATCACCGGCATAGACATCCAGTACACCATTCGTCCCCGTCCAGTTCTGCAATGAGCGACTGAGAGAATTTTGCGTCTCCTGCGTACACCCGGCGAAAAACAAGAGCAAAACAGCAAAAACAGCTGTCAATTTGATCTTCATGTTACTCTCCTTGATTGGTACTATAATCTTAGCACTATTATGCTTTTGGCATACCAAATTTTTGCGTAATCAGTTCTCCCTCATCGTTGAAATAGAGATAGTAGAGAAGATCTGTCACCACAGGTAAACCGGCGAGATACCGTAGTGCCAGTGTCGCCTGAAGCGATCCGATATGCATAACAATGGGGGCAGTGATACCACCAGGCTTGTGATCACAGATATTGAAGACTTGAAATCCGGCTTTTTCAAAAAAGCAGACCTGGCCGTTGAACTCTTCGACACTGGCATAGATCCATGGTGTGTCTGTGCTCTTGGCATATCTATCGATCTCGCTTCTGACAGGGAGGTTGTCTGTCGCATCCAGTATCAGATCATAGCGTTTTCCCAGCTTGGAGAAGGTCGCGAAGTCCATCTCGTGCGCCACCATCTTGACAAAAGGGTTTTTGGCTCTGATCAGTGCTGCTGCCACTTTGGATTTGCTCCGGCCCTCATCCTCTAGCGTAAAGGCAATCTGCCTATGGATATTGTGCAGCGACACAGTATCAAAATCGACAAGATGAATCTCGCCGATACCACTCGTACCCAGTGCCATCGCAAGCGTACTTCCCAGCCCCCCGCTGCCAATAATCACAATCTTCTTTTGTGTCAGACTACTTTGTACCTCATCGCCCCACAGCTGTATCTGTCTGGTGAAATATGCTTCTTGTGTCATCTCTTCTCCTGCAAACTGTGCGCCTTTAGTTCCCGCTCAAAGCCCCAGATTCTGCGATGATCCGAGATCGCTTTTTTGCTGATCGGCTCAACCAGCATCGACTCCCTGTCCTCCAGCATCATCTCCACTTCGCCTTCGGGATTGACCAGCATACTATCACCGTAAAACTTCCATTTGACCTCTTCATCGCGATACTCTCCCAGTCGATTGGCACGCAGAATATAGCACCCATGCAGAAAGGCTTTAGCCTTGATGATCTCCCTCCATCGATTGTGAGAGCCGAAAGTGGAGGCGGTCGGGAGCAGTACAATATCGACTTTTTTTTCAGTTACATAGTGCCAAAACAGATCGAAATGCAACTCAAATCCTGCCATGACCATCACCCTGAAACCATCTACTGAAAATGTCATAGGAGCGCGTAATGGTTTGACCGGATTGGAAAAAAACTGCTTCTCATTCCAGTGCGCATAAGGAAGCAATATCTGCTGCTGATAATAACTGACACTCCTTGCTGTCACCTTCGCGATTGCTTTATAGTACTCTTTTCTTTTGATCTTCACAACGGGAACAATAAGCACCATATCATACTTCACAGCAAAACCTTTGATCAGCTCTATGTGCTTGGCACTCTGCTCCCTGACCATACTTGAAGGCATATCGATCAACTCTTTAAAGAAGTGGTTGACGACATACTCGCCGAGCAGCATCACTCGAGTACCTCTTTCGTAAGCATTCTTGAGATAAAACTCCAATCGTGTCGCATTCATGCCCAGAGTGGGGAGCTGCAAAGCCCCTACAACGATTTTTTTCATGAGTCTGTACCGATTGTCTCTTTTTCGATCACTTCAATTTTCATCTTCGCCTCTTCGATCAGCTGCTGTGCCTCTTTGATATTTTTCAATCCCTCTTCATAGAGCTTGACACTCTCTTCAAGCGTCATATCCTGATCCATCAACTTATCCAGAAGCTTTTTGGAGTATTCCAGTTTTTCTTCGAAACTTTTTGCTTTCATTCTCAATCCTTCTTCTCTATAGGGTCACTTTAATATCCCTGCAATCAAACCTTCAAACCTTTTCAACTCCACCAAAAACGCATCATGCCCATAGTCACTTCCCACTTCCGTGTAGTGACAGCTCTGTTTGTTTCGCTGCATCATCTTATAGATGTGCTCCATCTCCCTGGGGAAAAAGAGATAATCGCCCTTGAAGCTGATCAAATGCATCCTGGCTTTGATACGCAACACTGCATCATAAAGCGTCTCATACCCTCTAGCAAGGTTGAACGTATTGATCGCTTTGACGATATAGAGATAGCTCAGAGGATCAAAGATTTTACTGAAATTGGTCGTATTGTACTCCATATAGCGCTCCACCTCATAGCGGCCAAAGAGCTCAAAAAGTCCATCATTACTGACATAATTTCTGCCAAATTTATCATCCATTGAGTCAGGGCTCAAGTAGGAAATATGCCCGGCAATCCGTCCGATGGCCAATCCATCCAATCCCTCTTCTATGAAGGCATCTTTGGCATAATTGCCACTCTCAAAGCGCGGATCTCTCCGGATCGCTTCTACTGCAACCTTGTTGAAGGCAATGGTCCAGGGTTGTGTCGCATACGTCGCTGCCATCGCGATGATATCGTCGGCAAGATTGGGGTAGTCCACGGCAAACTGAAGTGCCTGCATCCCCCCCATCGAACCTCCGACAATAGCACGCAGATGATAAATACCAAGATCTGAAAGCAGCTGCATCTGTGCTCGGATCATATCCTTGATAGTTACGACAGGAAACTGGAGACGATAGGGAGCTTCGGAGGGGTAGTTTGCACTCATTGGGCCGGTCGAGCCAAAGCAGCTTCCGATGACATTGGTAGAGATCACATAAAACTTGCGTGTATCGATCGCCTTGCCGTCACCGATCAATCCATCCCACCAACCCGGCTTTCTGTCGCCCTCATAGGTGCCGGCAGCATGATGCGAACCACTGAGCGCATGACAAATCAACACTACATTGCTCTTATCCTCATTGATTCTGCCATAGGTTTCATAGACGATCTCATAAGGCTCAAGGATACGACCGCTTTCCAGATAGAGAGGGCTGCTGAAGCGTCTGGTTTTTGTTTCTATTTTCATCAATTGCTTTTTATGTTTCAGTATTCAAAAGCCCGCTTCAGATCAGCGATCAGATCGCCCGTATCTTCGAGTCCGACACTCAGCCTGATCAATCCTGCCGGCACACCTGCATCGATCAGCTCCTGTGCACTGAGCTGCTGATGTGTCGTACTGGCGGGGTGTGTGATAATCGATTTGCTGTCACCGATATTGACAACCAGCTTGAAGATCTCTGTCGCATTGGCGATCCGCTTCGCACTCTCCAAGTCCTCTACTTCAAAACTCAACAGGCCGCTATTGCCGTCTCTGAGGTATTTTTGTGCCAAATGGTAGTTTTTGTCGCTGGGCAGGCCAGGGTAGTTGACTTTCTTGACTCTGGGATGATTTTCCAGAAATTCAGCGATCGCCAGCGCTGAAGAGGAGTGCTGCCGCATACGCAGCGGCAAAGTTTCCAAACCCTGAATATAGAGCCAGGAGTTAAAAGGACTCGGAGCGGCACCCAGATCACGCAGCAGTGCCAGTCTCGCCCGCAGTGTAAAGAGCGGCAGCGGAAGATCCGAATAAACCAATCCGTGATAACTCTGATCGGGTTCGTTGAAATGAGCATATCGGGCATTGTCCTTGATCTTTTCGACCAGATTTTCACGCTCTACAATGATACCGCCGATCGCCAGCCCCTGCCCTGTTGTGTATTTGCTTGCGGAGTGCACAGTCAAGTCGCATCCCAGTGCCAACGGCTTGCAGAGTATCGGAGTGGCGACGGTGTTGTCGACACAGCTAAGCACCCCATGCCTATCCGCGATCGCTACAATCGCTTCGAAGTCAGGAACATCGATACTGGGATTGGTGATACTTTCAAAAAGGATCAGTTTACTCTTCTCGTCGATCAATGCTTCCAATTCAGAAGGATTGTTCACATCAAAATAGCGTGTCTCTATCCCAAATCTTTTGATCGTATGCCCTGTCAGTGTCGTCGTACCGCCATAGACTTGCTTGGCGACAATGATATTGTCTCCTGCTTCTGCAACATTGGCAATAGCATAAAAGATCGCTGCCATACCACTGGCTGTGCCCACTCCTGCCGCACCACCTTCCAGCGCTGCAAATCGCTTTTCAAAAACATCAGTTGTAGGATTCATCAAGCGCGTATAAATATTACCCAGTTCTTTGAGTGCGAACAGATTGGCAGCATGGTCTGCATCCCTGAACTCATAGGCAGTCGTTTGGTAGATAGGGACTGCCATCGTCCCCTGCTCATCTTTTTTGTATCCGGCATGTATTGCCAATGTCTGATCTCTCATCTTTTCTCCTTTTTTATTCTGCTACTCTTTGCGATCACTACCCTCGATACAGGTCTCGTCAAACGTATTGCCTTCAGCGTCCCTGTACTCATTGCCCAAAAGCATCAAGCACAGACGTGTCTGGTCATCAGAGAAGCACTCGATCATGGCCGCAGGCTTATTGTCATCTCCTGTACCCAAATCAATACTTGCACAATTGTCAAATCCATAATCTGAGCAATCCAGATTTGCCTCTATAGAAAGCATTTGCGGATTTGTCCCGTTCAACTCAACTGAAAAATCATCCAATATTTCCATCATGCGGTCAGCATAACAGAACTCTTTGGGTATAGAAGGCAATATAACCAACAGTGCCTTATTGTCCATCTGTTCGGGTGTCGCGATATTGGCTACTCTCTCTCTGCCGCATCCTGCCAGCAGTAGCCCCAGCACAACCCAAACAAGACGCTTCATATTTCCTCTCTTAAGAGTGATAGTTTGGCGACTCTTTGGTGATCGTCACGTCATGGACGTGACTCTCCTTGAGTCCTGCTGCTGTGATCTCCACAAACTCGGCTTTTTGCCAAAAAACAGGAATAGATTCTGATCCGCAATACCCCATAGAGCTCCTCAATCCTCCGATCATCTGGTGGATCACCGCAGCAATCCTTCCGCGATAAGGAACGCGTCCTTCGATCCCTTCGGGTACCAGCTTCTCCGCTGCTGTACCCTCCTGGAAATAGCGATCGGTACTCCCCTTGCTCATCGCACCGATGCTTCCCATCCCGCGATACTCTTTGAACTGGCGTCCATTGAACATGATCATTTCACCCGGTGCCTCAAAGGTCCCTGCCAATGCCGAACCCAGCATCACACAGCTCCCTCCGACAGCCAATGCCTTGGCAACATCTCCAGAGTACTTGATACCGCCGTCCGCGATGACAGGGACACCCGCTTTGATCGCCACTTGGGCTACCTCATCGATAGCTGAGATCTGAGGTACACCCACACCGGCTACGATACGCGTTGTACAGATCGATCCCGGCCCTATTCCTACCTTGATACCATCTGCGCCGGCATCGATCAGATCCTGTGCCGCTGCACCTGTCGCGATATTTCCCGCGATTACATCGACATCGAGTACAGCCTTGATCTCCTTGACTGTATCGATAATGCCCTGCGAGTGCCCATGTGCCGAATCAAGCACAATGGCATCAACACCGGCTTCCACCAGTGCCTTGGCACGATCAAGCTGTCCCACACCGATCGCTGCCGCAACTCTAAGGCGGCCAAATGCATCTTTGTTGGCATTGGGATGCTGCTCTTTCTTTTCGATATCCTTGATGGTAATGAGTCCGATCAGCTTATCTGCATCATCTACGATAGGGAGCTTCTCTATCTTGTGTTTCTGGAGCACCTTGGCTGCTTCATCCAGCGTCGTACCATGTCCGGCTGTTACCAGTGGAGCAGGCGTCATGACATCCTCGACCAACACTGACATATCTGTAATGAAGCGCATATCACGGTTGGTGATGATGCCGATCAGTGTGTTATCCTCTTTGACGACCGGAACGCCTGAGATATGATATTCCGCCATCAGCTTTTCTGCTTCGGCTACTGCCTCTTTGGGGCCGATAAAGATAGGATCGATGATAATACCGCTCTCACTTTTTTTTACTTTTTTGACCTGGAGTGCCTGCGCTTTGATATCCATATTTTTATGGATCACACCGATACCACCGAGTCGCGCCATGGCGATCGCCGCTTTATACTCAGTGACAGTGTCCATCGCCGCAGAGACGATAGGAATATTGAGTGAAACTCTCTTTGTCAATTGGGTTTTGACACTTACCTCTTTGGGCAGAACGGTAGAGTGCTGAGGCACCAGAAGTACGTCTTCAAATGTCAGTGCTCTTTTTTTGATTCTCATTGCTTTCCTTTACTTGCTCTGTTTGAGTGATTGTTCCAGGCTGTAAGCGCCATCCAATACTGTCTGTTCGTCAAATGCGTTTCCGATCAGCTGCAGTCCGATCGGCATTCCTGCCGCATTACTCCCCACCGGAAGACTCAGGGCGGGCAGTCCTGCCAGATTGATTGCAATTGTATACATATCGCTTTTGTACATCTCCAGTGGATCTTGTATGCTCCCGATCTCAGGTGCCACACTGGGTGCCACGGGAGAGAGGATCAGATCTACTTCATCGAAGATTTTCGTAAACTCATCCCGGATCAAGTGTCGTACCTTTTGCGCCTTGAGATAGTATGCATCATAATAGCCTGAGGAGAGTACAAAGTTACCCAGCAGAATTCTTCGTTTGACCTCTTCACCAAAGCCTTCGCTGCGCGTCTTGTAGTAGAGCTCTTCAAGGTTTTCCGAGACGGCCCTTCGGCCATAGCGCACCCCGTCAAAACGTGCCAGATTGGTCGCCGCTTCTGCTGTCGCTACGATATAATAGGCTGCAATATCATACTTGGTATTGGACATGTTTTTGTGTACGATTGTATGGCCTGCCTTCTCGAGTACTGCAACTGTCTGAGTGTAGGCCTCCTGTATCTCGGGTGAAGCTTCCGAGATGTAGTTATCGATGACAGCGATCGTCAACTTTCTGGAGAGATCAAGTTGCTCGGCGGTACTGCTCGTTTCGAGATCAGCACTCGTCGAATCTTTAGGATCGTATCCTGCAATGGCGTCATAGAGGATCGCTGCATCTTCAATATTTTGGGTGATCGGGCCGATCTGATCGAGCGAAGAGGCATACGCAGCCAATCCAAAACGGCTCACCCGCCCATACGTCGGCTTGAATCCGACGCAACCGCAATAGGCTGCCGGCTGACGAATCGACCCACCCGTATCTGAACCCAGCGCTGCGATCGCCAAACCGCCCGCGACAGCTGCTGCCGAACCGCCCGAAGAGCCGCCGGGGACACACGAGGTGTTGTGCGGATTGAGTGTCGGTCCATAGTAACTGCTCTCTGTCGTCGAACCCATCGCAAACTCATCCATATTTGACCGACCAAACGCCATCATGCCTTTGGACTTTAGATTGACAATGGCAGTCGCTTCATAGGGAGCGATATAGCCCTGAAGGATCTTCGATCCGCTGGTAACCGTCCACTCTTTCACCTGGATATTATCCTTGATCAAGATCGGCACCCCTTCTCCGGAACTTTCAAATCCGATATAGGCATTGAGCCCACTCTCTATGGCCTTCTCCTCCAGCTCTTTTCTGAGTGCAGCCATCTCATTTTTGCTCTTTGTCAATGCTTCTTTTAGTGTTATCAATTATCATTTCCTCTTGCAGTTTTTCGAGTTAAATATGGCGATTATATCCAAAAGTAGGTTTGGGGAGTATTATGGAGAGAAAAATGCAAATTTCAACACAGTAAAATCAGGGCAAAATAATGAAGGGGGACTTCAATCCCAAACGATAAGGATCCTAATGTTTCCGCTTATAGTATGCCACAACCAAAAGCCCTGCCCCTACCAGGGCAAAAATGACTGCGATCGAGCCTATGATCACCTCGATTCCTACCGGTTGTGTCATATCAAACATTCACGACCTTGTCGCAGCGGTCACAGAGCTGATCTTCTGCTGCAGCAGTAAATCTCCAGCATCGTGGACATTTGTGCGCTGTGGCTTTGTGGATCGTATAGGCTTTACCGTCTGCTTCGAAATGCACCAATGTTTCGCCTTGAGAAGCAGACTTAACGGCACTGACGACGAACCAATCCTCAAGATCTTTGCTTTGTGAAAGAGTGAAACCTTCCACGTCGCCGGCTATCTCCAGCTCCAGCGTAGACTTGATGATCTTCTCTTTCTTGAGCTTGTCTACCTCTTCATAGAAAGCTTCCCTGACACCCATCAGCAGCGTATCATCAAATCCTTCGGATACTTC
The DNA here is from genome assembly GCA_024763175.1 of Sulfurovum sp. GTDB lineage: Bacteria > Campylobacterota > Campylobacteria > Campylobacterales > Sulfurovaceae > SZUA-451. The sequence goes on along the minus strand of JANTGA010000001.1, from coordinate 11,534 downwards.
CGGTACCGCTTCGTACACCAGATCAAAGATACTCTCCATTTCACCCTTGAAGATCGTCGGCGCATAGTCAAGTATCTCATCAGCAGTATAAGTCAGCACCGGCGCGATCAATCCGAGCATACTCCTGGAGATCACTGCCATCGCTGACTGCGCAGCCCGTCTGTTCTGACTGTCGCGGACATCACAATAGAGCCTGTCTTTGCAGATATCCATATAGATGCCGCTCAACTCATTGGTCAGGAAGTGATTCAGTACAGCAAAACCACGCAGGAAATCATTCTCGTCGAAGCTCTCCTTCACTGACGCGAATACCGTTGAAGCTTTTTGCAAAATCCACCTATCCAGCTCCCCGTAAGCCTCCGGCACCACGACCATATCGAGATCATCCACATTGGCAAGCAGGAAGCGGAAGGTATTTCGGATCTTTCGATACTGCTCTGCTGTCTGCTTGAGGATACCGTCGGAGATCTTCAAGTCGCTCTGATAGTCGCTCAAAGCAACCCAGAGGCGGAGGATCTCGGAACCATACTGCTTGACAACTTTATCGGGGGCGGTGACATTGCCTTTGGATTTGCTCATTTTTTCGCCCTTCTCATCGACAGTGAAGCCGTGGGTGATCAGGTTTTGATAGGGAGAGATATGGTTGATAGCAGAGCTCAAAAGCAGCGAGGATTGAAACCACCCTCTGTGCTGGTCACTTCCCTCGATATAGAGAGATGCCGGATAGTTTCCTGCATCATAGTTCCGGCTCTTGAGGACAGCATTCCACGTCGAACCGCTGTCAAACCAGACATCCAGGATATCATCGATCTTCTCCAGCTCCTCTGCCTTGTAGCCCGAACCCGGGTAAAGCAGCTGTGAAATCTCCATATCATACCACGCATCAGCACCAAACTGCTCGAAAATCATCGCAACAAAGTTGACAACTTTCTCATCGAAGATCACTTTTTTGGTGCTCTTGACTCTGAAAAAGGCGATCGGCACGCCCCATGAACGCTGACGGGAGATACACCAGTCGGGTCGTCCCTCAATCATCGGCTTGAGACGGTTTTTGGAACTCTCCGGATAAAAGCTGACATTCTCCAGTGCATCGAGTGCAGTATTGCGCAAGCTCTCCTCTGCCCCTTCAGGCTTGTCGTCGATCGAAATAAACCACTGATTTGTCGCGCGATAGATCAATGGCTTTTTGGTTCGCCAACAGTGCGGGTAGGAGTGGGTAAATTTGCTGACTTTGAGCAGTGCATCGCCCAAAAGTTCCAGGATAGGTTCATTGGCTTTGAAGATATGCATCCCGACAAATTTCTCAGGATCGGGCAAGAGGTTCAAGCCGACAATACTCTCATCGAAGCATCCCCGCTCATCCACAGGCATGATCACATCCAGTCCATATTTGAGTCCGACACGGTAGTCATCTTCTCCATGGCCCGGAGCCGTATGGACAGCGCCCGTACCGCCATCAAGCATCACATGCTCACCCAGTACGAGCTTGGAACTGCGACCATTCAGGGGATTGATTGCCAGCATGTTTTCCAGCTCTGTCGCTGCGATCTCCCGTCCGGCGTGTCCAGCCACAACGCCCTCTTCGATCAGTGCATCATAACGGCTCTTCGCCACGATATAGCCGTCATCACTCAGGAGATACATCTCTTCAGGATTGAGGGAGATTCCGGTATTGGCCGGCAGCGTCCAGGGTGTTGTCGTCCAGATGACTACCGCTGCCTTGCCATGCAGGTCAAGATCCTGCTTGGCTTTATCCGAAAGCTCAAAGGCGACATAGATCGAATAATCCTCTTTCTCTTCATACTCCACCTCAGCATCCGCCAGCGCCGTTCGCGCCGCCCAGGACCAGAAGATCGGCTTGTGGCGCTCCACCAGAAGCCCTCTCTTGGCTATTTCGCATAGTGTACGATAGATATTGGCTTCAAATTTAAAATCCATCGTCACATAGGGATGCTCCCAGTCTGCGATCACGCCAAGAGACTTGAACCCCTCCCTCTGGATGTCGACAAACTTCGCCGCATGTTGCCGGCAAAGCTCACGAAACTGCGCTGTAGGCATCGCCTCTTTTTTGATTTTGCCCAGTTTCTCCTCTACTTTCTGTTCGATCGGCAGACCATGGCAATCCCAGCCCGGCGTCATACGAACGGATCTCCCCTGAAAGTAGTTGTATTTGAGGATGATATCTTTGAGGATTTTATTGAGTGCGTGACCAATATGGATATCCCCATTGGCATAAGGAGGACCATCATGGAGCGTGAAACGTTCAGCACCCTCCCGCTTCTCTTTCATCTGCTCATATATCCCCTCGTTAAACCACTTTTTATAACGTTTTGGTTCATTCTGCGGCAAATTCCCGCGCATCGGAAAATCAGTTTTTGGAAGTAGTAAGGTCTCTTTAAAATCCATCGGTATCGTTCCTGTTTCGGTGATTATCGCCACAGCAAACAGTAGCCCCCTTCCGTGAAGATGACACCCTCTGCTATGACAATGAAATAGAGATGATTATAGCCAAAACTCCATTAGAATTTCGTTATAATTTAACCCAACAAATAATGAGGAGTATTCCGATGCCCATCACGCTTATCTATATCGACCGCACCATCTATCAGGACAATGCATTGACAGAAGCACTTCAACGCAAACTGAAAGCAAAAAACCGATCCGTCAACTCCATCCATTTTCTGGAGGAGAATGATCCTGCATTGATCGATACACTGCAAACACTGCTTGACAAGCCTCTGGAGTTCTGTATCGCTACTTCTGCAAACGTCTATCCTCTCATCAGCAGGATATTAGCTACACTCAAGGGAGATGCACTGATCGCTACAGGCAATACCCTCCATCCGGCCAGCGCAACAGAAGTCAGAGAGAACAGCTGGCTTTTGCAGCTCAAAGAGGCGCAATGCAATCTCATCATGCTAAAAAATGGAGAAGAGATACCCGAACTGCTCCTCGAAGCAAAAAAAGCTTACATTATATGGCAACTGCTTGGCAGTAAAACGCCACTGCTTAGACTCAAGCAGTATGCAAACGATAACCACTTCCATTTTGACTATTATCCGCTGATCGATGGCTGGTATGAGATTCACGCAGAGAGTACGTATCACATCGATAAACTTCTCCCCCCTTCTGCCGACCCGGATCTTCTTCTCTTTCCCTCAAACAATATCTTCGACACATGTATCGAGGTCCTGGGAAGCGAAGAGAAGACGATCAGCTTCGCTGAAAGCTGTACGGGTGGACTGATCGCATCCTCCTTCACGGCACGATCCGGCTCATCCAACATTCTCAATGGTTCCGTCGTCTCTTATGCCAACACGATCAAACATCAATGGCTGGGGGTCAGCAAAGAAGTGTTGGAAAATCCCGGGGCTGTCAGCAGAGCGTGTGTCGTTGAGATGGCGGAAGGTGCCAGGAGAATGGCTCGCAGCGGTATCGCTCTGGCGACCAGCGGTATCGCCGGCCCGACAGGCGGAACCCCCCTCAAACCTATAGGTACAGTCTATATCGCAGCAGCCAATGCGCAAGAGACGAGAAGCAAACATTTGCTACTCAGAGGCGACAGAAACTATATCCAATATCAGGCGGCTATGCACGTCATCAAATTGATGATCGAGCTGGAAAAAAAGAATTTTGAAGAATTTTTCAAAAACCCTTGACAAACAAGAATTTCTCCGCTATAATTCTGCCCACTTAAAGAGAACAACCTTTAAGAAGTGTGACCCGTTAGCTCAGTTGGTAGAGCAATTCCCTTTTAAGGAATGGGCCCTAGGTTCGAATCCTAGACGGGTCACCACTATCAAGTAATGATGACTGTTTGGACTAGATGACCCTTTCATCTAGCGGCCAAGGATGCTACGTTTTCAACGTAGAGACAGAGGTTCAAATCCTCTAAGGGTCGCCAAATTTTTACTTGATGGTCGCTTAGCTCAGTTGGTAGAGCGCTACCCTTACAAGGTAGATGTCATAAGTTCGAGTCTTATAGCGACCACCATTTTAGCCATTCAGTTGGTTTCGGTGCGGCGGTAGTTCAGTTGGTTAGAATACCTGCCTGTCACGCAGGGGGTCGCGAGTTCGAGTCTCGTCCGCCGCGCCACTTCTTTTTATTTTATCTTCAATCACCTTTTTAACTTAATGTAATGTATTTTTTATATATTATATTTTGACCGACTCCAATCACTAACGCAATTTCACCTCAATTACTCAGCAAGAACCGATATTATCTGGCAAATTTTCATCAAAAAAATCTCTGTTAATAATTCGTTTAACTTCAAATAGTAGAATTCGCGAGAAAACTAAATATCGTTAGAATTATATAAATAATAATTGCGACTAATAACAAAATAGGATGAAAATGGATACAAAAAAAATGATGCTTGGTATGATAATACTTAATATTTTCATAACTACAACTTTGCAGGCAGAGATTTCGAACTTGAACGAAGCCATCAACAAAGCCGGAAAACAGAGAATGCTCTCGCAACGCATGGATAAAGACTACTTTATGATAGGCATGAAACTGAAATTCGGCAACCCGCAAAAGGAACTTCAGGAGTCTGCTGATCTCTTCTCTTATACTCTCAAAGACTTGCTTGCCTTCACCAAGGACAAAGACAAAGCCTCCTATGAAGCGATGCAGGAAGTCGATAAACTCTGGAAACCTCTCAAAAAAGAGCTGCTTTCCCCTCCGCAGAAGGATAAAGCAGTCGAAGTATTCAAAACAACCGATCAGCTCCTGGCAGCCGCACATAAGGCTACAAATGCTATCGCCGCAACATCCAATGAGACAACCGGAGAGATCATCAATGTCTCCGGCCGTCAGAGGATGCTATCCCAGAGACTGGCAAGTCTCTATATGCTGAAGGTCTGGGGCGTAGGAATGAACGATACGGATATGAAAAAAGCGATGGAACAGTTCTCTACTGCACAGAAGAAACTCGAAACCTTTCCGAAAAATACGAAAGAGATCAAAGATGGCCTCAATGTCGTCAAAAAAGACTTTATGTTTTTTGAAGTTCTTGGCGTTTCCAAGTCAAAAAAATATATCCCGAGTCTCATTGCACGCTCATCCAACAAGATTACCAAAAAGATGAACGAAGTAACAAAACTATATGAAAATGTAAAATAAGGAGTAAAATATGATCATGATAATAGCTAAAAATGTAATACTGGGAACACTCATTGTAGGGGGCGTCGCTTTCGGGCAGCCTGCTGATACCAATGCGACCCCTGCAACCCCTGCGAAGACCCAATCTATCCAGACAGATATCTCCGAGGAGCAGCTGGTCAATCTGGCCGGAAGACAGAGAATGCTCTCTCAGAGAATGGCAAGGGATTATTTTTATGTGGGGAAGAAGGTCAACACAAGCAATGCCCGGAGACAACTCAAAAAGAGTCTCGCCGACTTCAAAAAAATGCAGGAATTTCTCAATGACACGATTGAAGATAAAGAGATCAAAAATCTGATCGCCTTTGTAAATATGAGCCTTGATGAGTTTATCTCTATCTCCAATAAGCCATACAGTGCGGAAAACGGTGCACTGATTGTGGATCTGAGTGAGTCTATACTTGAGGGGTACAACTATATTGTCAATGCACTTACCAAAGGAAAAGCTACAAATAAGATTATAGATATTGCCGGCAAACAGAGAATGCTCTCGCAGCGTATAGGAAAATACTATATAGCCTATCAGGCCGGTATAAAAGATAAGAATACTATTGTGCAGATGAAAGAGAGTGTCAAAGAATTTGACACGGTTCTCAGCAAACTGAAAAGTAATAACTCAAAGATACAGAAAGAGCTGGAACAGGTAAACAAAATGTGGAATATAGTTTATAAATTCTATTTGAATATAGAAAAAGGGGGACTGCCTATAATCGTATTCTCTACTACTGATGATATCACTTCGAAAATGAATAGAGTAGTAGCAATGTATGTTGAGCATTAGGGAGAAAAATGAGAATGTTTATTATAAATAGAGGCATAGTTATTCTGCTTTTTTCAGCATTTCTATATGCCGAGTCGACAGAAAATCAGTTTCAACTTTTAAAGGCTTCTCAAAATATCCGCATTGCTAGTCAAAAGATTGCAAAAAATTATCTCTACTACTATGCTAACCCGAAAAAAACAAGATTCAAAGATTTGGCAGAGACAGAGCTGAAAGATCTCGACAAAGAGTATAAAGCAATATCTGGATCAACAAATAATGAAGAGTCAAAAGATATACTTACTTTTTTGGATTATAGCAGAGAGACGATGGAAGAGGTGTTCAATGATCCATTCAGCAAAGACAATCCTCCCCTGATGCTTGACTATAGTGAAGTGATCCTCGAGGGTGCAGAGTCGATAAACAACAATATCAAGTATGTGCCATCGGTCAAAGAAGGAGTATTGATAAAGATCCATGATATCTCTTTTTTGATAGAGAGACTAACAAAGTACTATATGGCAATCTTGATAGACAACAGTGCAATAAATTATACTGAGATACTAAATGACGCCATCAAGAAGATAGAAGATAGTCTATCTCTTATCAGCAAACATAATTACAACTGCAAAACTATTGCATTGCTAACTAAAGTAAAAAACGATTGGCAGATCTTAAAAAAATACTACATACAATACAATGAGATGAAAATACAGCATATTATACTTCTGGCCTCATCCAAAGTTGAAAAAGATATTAGTTCACTAAGTGCTTCTATTGAAGACGATCAGAAAATTGAGAAAAAATGAAAATATTTACCCATAAAATTTTTATGTCCATAGTTGTTTTGCCATTTATTGCTCTGCTTGTTGTGCTCTCTTATCATTATCACAAAGATGTCGGAGAGCATAAATTACTAATGGATTCCCAAAAACAGTTTGCATATATCAAAGCGTTAAATAGTCTACTGCTTGATATAGATGAGGAGAGGAGAGTAACTACTGAATACCTGAATAGTAGTGAAAAAAATATTTCAAATGAGCTACAAGAGATACAAAAAAGTGTAGATAAGGCAATAGTTGATTTGAAAAACGGCTACAGCGGGCAGATGAGTGAAAACCTGCTTAAAAATTTTGCTAATCTGGACAATACCAGAAGAAAGTTTAAACGCAAAGATATAAAATTTGAAAAGTTGTTTGTTGATGAGTCCACAAAGAAAAAGCCTGAACACAAAGATATAAAATTTGAAAAGTTGTTTTTTGTGGAGTATGCGAAAGGATTCAGTTGTACAATCAAGAATGAAATGGATAGAGCAAAGAAGAAAATTGATATTCAGAATATTAACAACAATTTCTATCACTACATAGAAATCGTAAATCCGGATATCTTTACTAATTTACAGAAATCGAAGCCAAGTACAGAGTTGCTTAATGTTTATCTTGAATTGATTAGAGCATACGAAAATACAGTAGTGGAAAGAGATTTCATATCCCACAAAATAACTACCCGATCCTCTCTTTCTGATTCTGATTTAGAGATATGGAACAAACTTATCGCCAAAGATAATCTACCTGGATTGGATGTTGTCAGAGATTACACCTCTTTTGATAAATTTATAAATTCCAATAATGCTGATAAAAAACTATTTGAAAAAATAGATCTGGCGAGGATGGAGGTTATTTTTGGCTCTCCGGGGAAATCAGCGGGCGAATCCCAAAATGACAAATGGGTTGAGGCTGAGACAGAAAAATTAGATAACATCTTCACAAAAGAGAGCTTCATATCCCTATTGATCAGCCAAAATTTAACCAGAAATATTATAGAAAAAGAGAAAGAGATGCTTCTTCTCCTTCTTTGTATAGGAGTACTGTTGATTCTTGCATTATCACTCTTTGTTCTATTTGGCTACTATGGAAAATTTTTTACCAGACTCAAAAAACCGATTGAAAAATTTGTCCCTGCAGCAACACGCAATAAGATAAAAACTAAAAAAAAGAATAGTTCTACAGCTCCGACCATTAAAGAAGACGAGAAAGAAACAGATTTTATTGAACATCTCTCTCTTCCGCAATAGCACGATACAGTTGCCCGAAAGGGCAAATCGTTACAGAAGCTTTTTTATTCGCTCATATCCCTTTTTGATCTCTTCTCCTGCCAACTCAAGCGCAGTAGTCAAATCCTCTTTGGAATCAGACTTGATCCCCATTTCGGCCGCGATACGAAGCTCCTGGGCTGTATCGCCGGCCATATTGGCGATCTGCTTGCCTTTGGATTTCAAGTCCTCCATTTGCTCATCGAGTTTTCCCAATTCATCTTTGGCTTCCGCTACGCCGAGATTGGCTTTGACTGCCAACTCATCTCGCAGTGTCTGCGCCTCTTCCAGCCATTGATCGATTTTGGATTCCAGCTCACTCATCATCTTCTCCTTTCGTTGATTTACTTTACTATAGTATAGCACAAATCAGGCAATTTGTTATTTTTGGATAAAATAGCAAGCACAAATATCAAGGAGATTCGTTTATGCTCAGTTTTTTACAAAAAATAGGCAAGGCGCTGATGACGCCAATCGCTGTGCTTCCCATTGCCGCGCTCCTGCTTCGTTTTGGTTTTGGCGATATCTTTGAAGGGCAGAGTGCTGCGATCATGAAGGCGGCAGGAGATGCAGTATTTGGCAATCTTGATCTTCTCTTTGGTATCGGTATCGCTTATGGCCTTGCCAAAAACCACGATGGGGCGGCAGCACTGGCCGGTGCCATCGGTGTACTGATCGCCAAAGCTGTCTATATCTCTATCGACGATACAGTCAATATGGGTGTCTTTATCGGCATCATTATCGGGGTGCTTGCCGGCCTCCTCTACAACCGCTTCCATACCGTCAAACTGCCTGAATTTCTGGGCTTTTTCGGCGGCAAGCGATTCGTCCCCATCATCACGGCACTCACAGCGATTCTTGTGGGTGTCCTGGCCGGATACTACTGGCACTATATCCAGGATGGTATCGACGCCTTCTCCAATGCCATCATCGGGCTGGGAGAGATCGGTACCTTCATCTACGGCACCCTCAACCGGCTGTTGATCCCCCTGGGTCTGCACCATATCCTCAACTCCGTCTTCTGGTTTCAGCTCGGAGACTACGAATACATCCAGGCAGGCAAAACCCTGGTAGCCCACGGCGACTTGCATCGCTTTTTCGCCGGAGACAAGACAGCAGGTATCTATATGGCGGGCTTCTATCCGGTGATGATGTTCGGTCTGCCGGCACTGGGTCTGGCGATGTACCTCAACACTCCCAAATCCAAACGCAAAAAAGTCGGCGCCATCCTCGCCGGTGTCGCCTTCACCTCCTTTTTGACAGGGATCACGGAGCCTTTCGAGTTTCTCTTCCTCTTCGTTGCTCCAGTCCTCTTCATCGCCCACGCTCTGCTCACCGGACTCTCACTTGCCCTTGCACAACTCCTGGGTATCCACGCCGGCTTTGGCTTCTCGGCCGGCTTTATCGACTACATCGTCAACTACAAACTCGCCACCAAACCCCTACTGATCATTCCCCTGGGTCTCCTCATCGGCTTTGTCTATTTTGTCGTCGGTTATACGCTGCTCAAATATCTTAAAGTTGATCTTTTCAAAGAGATGGAGACAGATGAGGCAGGAGCCGGGGTGCAGACCGCCCCTGCAAAGCAAAACAGTGAAACAGAAGCCTTCATTCAGGCACTCGGTGGCAGAGACAACATCCTCGATACCGATGCATGCATCACCCGTCTGAGAATGACGGTCAAAAACAGTACCGATCTCAAAGACGAAGCATTCAAGACACTGGGCGCCGCCGGCATCATCCGCCCCGACAACAGCACGATCCAGATCGTACTGGGTGCCAGAGCAGAAAAAGTGGCAGAGGGGATCAGAGAAGAGCTTCAGAGAGGGTAGACTTACAGATGGCTGCCGCAGATCAGGATCATCGAACCTGAATCGCTACAGGAAAGTTTGAAAAGATGAGTCAGGAGTCTCTGCAGCTGCTTCTCCTTGAGAGCATATGGCACATTTTCCCTCTCACTCCATCCAAATGCAGATTACTGCTTCCTGCCCGCACGACCCGATGTCGAGTGATAGACCATAAAGTTGTCACACATCAACCGATCACCCGACATCAGGCCCACGGTTATAAAATCGCCATAATAGAGTTCAACTTCACATTTGGAGAGGCCACTCTTGACAACGAGATCACCGATTTTGATCTTGTTTGTTTTGAGAGATTTATCATAACCCAATATCATCGTTTCGATATAGTGCAGAGAGTCTGCGCAAGAGATGATATCTTCATTCTCCTCTTGTGGTTTTTGATACTTGACGCTATATTTGCCCAGTGTGAAAAGGCACTTCTCCTTTTTCGCTATGGCGGACTCACCGGGCTCCTCGGCCGGGCTACTCTCTTTTGCGCATGGGATGATATAGTAAATCTTTCCTTTTTGCTCATAACATTTCCCATCTTCCATCATCACTCTCTCAGCAGAGACAAAGCTCATCAGACTCAGACATACCAAAATAATAGCTTTCAAAAGAACTCCAATCATGACATTTCATACGATTTTACTTGAAAATAACTTATTACTCCCATAAGCGCCAATATTTCCATTGCAACAATAATGCAACATTATCACTTTACAATACGAATAAGATTTCAGGTAAGGAGGGGAAAATGAGAGGGTTTAAAACTGGATATCTGATAGCGGCGATGGTGACACTGTCACTGCATCTGTCAGCTGCACAAACGAACGAGGCGACCGTCCCCCCAAAGACACCTGCCTGCAAAGATCTCAACAAGTCGGCCAAAGCTGACATCTATACTAAATTCAGAAAGAAAGTAGGTAGCCTTTCTCCGTCTGACAGATCAAAACTGAGAACAACTTACAAGCAGAAAATTGATGATGCAGCGGATCTAAATCATTTTGAGGAAGCGACCTACTACAATCATCTCTACGAAATTTTAAACTCATTCGATTAGGAGAGAAAAATGAAAAGATTTTTACAAAAAATAATGTTGGCTCTGATTATTGCAATGACTTTCGGGCCGATATCCCAGGCAAACGAAAGCAACGACAAACAACTCAACACAATTGTTGCTGAGTTTCAGTACGATCAAAACAGATTGATGGAGTACTATAGCGACAACTCCAACACAACACAGTATGAGATTTTCCCCAATAATCACCGCTATCAGTTTATCTTTACGGCGGCTCTCTACATCTTCGCCCTTATCAGCGCCACGATCCTGATGAAGATAACAACCTAAACAAGACGGAATCATCAGATTCTGCTCTTCTCCCTTATTTTTACAGCTACATTATTTTCCTCTATCTTTCTTTTGGATATGCCGATAGTACCGGAGAGTTTCTGTGCAGAAAGTTTTGGATTGATTCTTGGTGCCATTACTCTGTTTCTCGATTCAGAGGGGTGATGTCGATGATGAGAAGGGATTGTTTGCTAACAGGCAGCGTGATATATTTAAAATTTGACAGTCGAGTAGCCCCAAAGAATCGCACTTTAAGGCTCTCACAGAACCGTGCTTGACAGTCTCCCGTCACACGGCTCTTATTGCTAAAATCATTGATA